>JAGWJK010001110.1 GCA_028865845.1 Rhizobiaceae bacterium | reverse complement strand
CGGCAATTTCGAGCTCGTCCAATCCACTCAACGGCGGGGTTTCGATGGTCACGCCCGTCTCGGGAACGATGCCGGCGCGTGCGATGTCCATGGCGAGATCGCCGACGCTATCGTCGGTCATGCCGCGCAGTTGCAGGTTGCCGCGCGCGGTAATTTCGATCAATCCGTTCCCACGTCTCTGAGCGGCTTCCGCGAGCGCGCGAAACTGCGGAATGCTGAGGCCAGCGCTTGCCGGGTGCAATCGGACGAGCAAACCGTCGCCGGTCGGCATCGGGTCGCTCAGCGACGGGCAGGCGCCACGTGCCAATGCTCCATCATTGGGAGCGCAGGCGATGGCGCCGGCATCCTCTTGAGAGGAGAGACCGTGCTCCTTCATAATTCGCTCGCCGACGTCCGTCATGGGCCATCCTTCTCAGGCGTGATGTCCTTGCACAATCCTTATCAACGAGCAAACAATTTGGTGGCGCCATGCGAAACATCAAATCTGATCGTCGAAATCTTCACCCTTCCGCAGAAGATAGATATCCATGATCCAGCCATGCCGCTCGCGCGCTTCGGCTCGCATGGCCGTGATGCATGCGGCGACGTCGGCGAGCCTGCCCGCGATGGTGATCTCATCCTTCGTCCCGAGATAGGCGCCCCAATAAATATAGGCATCGGGATCATCGATCTTATTGAAGGCCTGCTCTCCGTCGAGCATGACGACGGCGGTTTCGACGATGCCTGGAAAGTTTTCCGTCAACCGGCGGCCGGTTGTGATCTGCACGGGTTTGCCGACGAGATTGAGCGGAATGCGATGGCTCGCCGTCAACGCCTGGATACTGGTTATGCCAGGAATGACGGTATAATCGACCGGAAGCACCCGTCGATCTCTAACGCGGTTGATGATGCGAATGGTGCTGTCGTAAAGCCCGGGGTCGCCCCAGACGAGGAAAGCGGCGCTCTCGCCAATCACCATCTCCTGCTCGAACAAGCGCTCATAGGTCGACGATATCTCCGAATGCCAATCGTCGACGCTTTTGACGTAGCTTCGGTCCGCCGTCTGTCGCGTGGGGACATCGTAGTCAACGAAGCGCGTCTGGGCATTGGTGATGTAGCGCTGACAGATATCACGCCTGACATCGGCGAGCTCGCTCTTTACGGCACCTTTGCTGGGGATGAAGATGATGTCGACCTTGTTGAGGGCATTGATTGCCTGCACAGTCAGGTGCTCGGGGTTTCCGGCGCCGATGCCGACGATGTAGATATGCCTCATGTCCATGCTCCCATTTTTCGGCTTGTTTGCCGGAAGCTGGGGGCGGTTTCAAGCCTTGATGGCCATTGAGTTGGCCGCGGCCAACCGGGTCGATTAGCCGGCTGCGGGCCGATGTTGCTGCAAATCCCGAATCGTGTCATTTTCGATACGCTTTTTGACGGTAAGCTGGCAAAAAAGCGCATTGAAAAGGATTAAATGTCTTGGACAGCTTAAGCGTATCCACCACGGATGTCCGCATCGAGCGACACGCGAACCAATTGTCGCGGCAGTTGAAGCTGCTGCGCGAGAAGCTGTTTCCACCGCTCTCGCAGAAGAGTCTGAGGACATTCACCTCTGGTGAAGCCGCGCAGATGATCGGTGTTTCGGATGGATATCTAAGGCAGCTTTCGCTTGACGGTAAAGGCCCTGCGCCGGATCTATCCACAAATGGCCGCCGTTCCTACACGCTTTCGCAGATCAACGAATTGCGTCAGCATATGGCGAAAGTGAAGCCGAAGGACGCTTTGAGTTATCTGCCCTGGCGGCAGCCCGGCGAGAAGCTTCAGACCATCGCGGTCACAAATTTCAAGGGCGGCTCCGCCAAGACCACGACGACGCTTTATCTCGCGCAATATCTCGCACTGGCCGGCTATCGCGTTCTGGCGATCGATCTCGACCCGCAGGCTTCGCTGTCGTCGATGCTCGGCGTTCAGCCCGAATTCGATCTTGCCGATGGCGATACGCTTTATGGCGCCATCCGCTATGACGAGAAGCGCAAGTCGCTGCGGGATATCGTCCGCAAGACCTATTTCGATGGGCTCGATCTTGTCCCGGGCAATCTGGAACTCATGGAGTTCGAGCACGAGACGCCGAGGGCCTTGAACGATCGGTCGCGAACGGGCGGAGA
>JAGWJK010001109.1 GCA_028865845.1 Rhizobiaceae bacterium | reverse complement strand
GGGCCCCAACGCCGCCATGCCACGCCGCTCTTGATTTCCAGCAACCGGCGGCCTTCGGCGGTATCGAATATTGAGCGACCATTTTCGGCCATCGGGAACCTCGGACTATAAATCGCGGCGACCAGACCATGCGGGCGCTTGGCCGGTCGGCCGGGCAGAGATGAATTGCATTGCCCTTCTACCGCAGCGAAAGAGCGGTCGAAATCAAAATATTGCGGTTGGATCATAGCCGACTTTGCAAATTCATAGTTTGGCGCATGCGTTCAACGGGCAACGACGCATCGCCGTAGCCTACATTCGCGCTCAATGGACTAACCGAGCGACACTTAATAAAGCCTCGGCCGCAGATGTTGCATCGCGGCAAAAATGCGGTCTATAAACGCGTACTCACCACGGACCCGGTGAAACTCCGGGTGGCTCTTCTGGCCGCCGATCCGCCAGACAACGCAAAATCCTCACGCCGATGCACAACCGAACGACGGCTGCGCCGGATCATGCTTTGCGAGAATTCACCCCATGCAACTTTCATCCATCCGGCGGGAATGGTCGGCGAATCCCGTGCGCGAAATGCTCGCCGGCGCTGTCGCCACATTCGCGCTGATCCCCGAGGTCATCGCATTTTCCTTCGTGGCGGGCGTCGATCCGCAAGTCGGCCTGTTTGCATCCTTCGTGATCGGCATCGTCATCGCCTTCACAGGCGGGCGGCCGGCCATGATTTCCGCCGCCGCGGGCTCGGTGGCCCTGGTGGCCGCCCCCCTGGTCCATGCTCACGGGCTTCCTTATCTTTTTGCGGCCGGGCTGCTCGCCGGCATCATCCAGATCCTGTTCGGCCTGCTGCGACTGGATGTTCTGATGCGGTTCGTTTCGAAGTCGGTCCGCACCGGCTTCGTCAATGCGCTGGCCATATTGATCTTCAGCGCGCAGTTGCCGCACATCATCGGTGGCGATTGGATTGCCTACACGCTGTTTGCCGCCGGATTGGCGGTGATCTATCTCGCGCCGAGGATCACGACCGCGATCCCCTCGCCTTTGATCTGCATCCTTATCCTGACAGTCGCCGCCGTTGGCCTTCACCTTCCGGTTCCAACAATTGCCGATCTTGGAAAACTGCCGGATTCGCTACCGATCTTCGGCTGGCCCGCCGTTCCTTTGACGCTCGAAACGCTGACGATCATCGCAGGTCCGGCCCTCGCCATCGCCATGGTCGGCCTGCTCGAATCGATGATGACAGCGAGCGTCGTCGACGATCTCACCGACACCCCTAGCTCAAAGAACAGGGAATGCACCGGCCTCGGTCTCGCCAATGTCGTCTCCAGCCTGTTTGGCGGCATCGCCGGATGCGGGATGATCGGCCAGACCGTCAGCAACGTTAAATACGGCGGCCGCGGCCGCGTCTCGACGCTATTTGCTGGTGCGTTCCTGTTGGTGCTGATGGTGCTGTTGAAACCGTGGGTGTCGCAGGTCCCCATTGCCGCCCTGGTGGCGATCATGGTGATGGTCTCCATCGATACCTTCGACTGGTCGTCGCTGCGCACGCTCGTCATCCACCCGAAGACATCAAGCATCGTGATGCTGGCGACAGTGGTCGTCACCGTATCGAGTTCGAACCTCGCGCTCGGCGTGACTGTCGGCGTCTTGCTGAGCGGCGTGTTTTTCACCTTCAAGGTTGCCCGCCTGCTGCGGGTCGATGTCGAACCCGACGAAGCGGCTGCGCGTCTGGTCTACCGTATTTCGGGACAAGTGTTCTTCGCTTCCGCCGACCTATTCATCGAAGCTTTCGACATTCGCGATGCCGCCGGCAAAGCGGTCCTCATTGACGTTAGGGATGCGCATTTCTGGGACATCACAGCCGTCGCCGCGCTCGACAAGGTCGTCCAGCGATACAAGGCCCATGACATCCGTGTCGAGGTCACGGGCCTCAATCAGGCAAGTTCCACCTTGATCGGACGTCTGGATAATTCCGTGGGTTTGAAAGAGATCTGACCACACTCAGCTAGGCTGATCTCTGCCCAAAAGCCGAAAGCGGCCGGCAAGAGTGTGGTGCATAGAGTGCGGCCGCCACTCCGGCGGCCGCTTCTGCCTTAGGCTGCGATGCGTCGGGCTGCCTTGTCGCATGCCTTTCGGTCGGAACCATAGTCTTCGAT
>JAGWJK010001108.1 GCA_028865845.1 Rhizobiaceae bacterium | reverse complement strand
TCAACAAGACCTATCCCGCATCGTCGGCTGGGCCGCAGGGCGGGGTGCGCGATTTCAACATCTCGCTGCCGGCCGGGACCTTCTTCACGCTGCTCGGCCCGAGCGGATGCGGAAAGACGACGACATTGCGCTGTATTGCTGGCCTGGAAATGCCCGATAGCGGACGGATCCGCATCGGCGACGAGATGATGTTCGATCTCTCCTCAAGAACCGTCGTCCCGGCCAATTTGCGCCGTATCGGAATGGTCTTCCAGTCCTACGCGATCTGGCCGCACATGACCGTCTTCGACAATGTCGCCTTTCCCCTGAGGGTGGCGAAGGATAAAAGCTTTTCGCGAGATGATATTACGCGTCTGGTGACGGAGGCGCTGCACAGCGTCAATCTCGAGGGCTTCGCGGATCGATCCGCAACGCGCCTGTCGGGCGGCCAGCAGCAGCGCGTGGCGCTGGCACGCGCCATCGTTCGCCAGCCGCGCCTGTTGTTGCTCGACGAGCCGCTGAGCAATCTCGACGCCTCCCTGCGCGACGAGATGCGCAAGGAATTGCGCAGGCTGCAGGAAACGACGGGAATCACGACGGTCTACGTCACGCACGATCAATCCGAGGCCCTGGAAATGTCCGATGTGATCGCCGTGATGCGGCAGGGCGTGATAGAGCAGATCGCCTCGCCGAAAGAAATCTACTTCTCCCCCGCAACGCGCTTCGTAGCCGGCTTCATTGGGACCAACAACTGGATCGACGGCGTCGTTGAGGAGGTCAGGGATCGTTCACTTGGCGTGCGCCTGAACGGCGGTGCCGTTATCCAGGCCGTCTCCCACAATTCCGTCGGAATCGGGACCAAAGTGCATATCGCCGTCCGGCCCGAAAGCATCGGTCTGGCGCCCTTGCGAAACCCTCCCGCCAACGCCAATCATCTGATGGGGACCGTGCGCCATAGCGGCTTTCTCGGCGAGAGCACGCGTTATAGTCTCGATGTTGCGGGTGCCGAGCTCGTGACGCATGGGCCGAGCGGCGCGCCGTTCACGCCAGGCGATACCGTGCCGCTGTGGTTTTCGCCGTCGGATGCGGTCGCCTTCGCATAAACGCAGCCACATTCTTACGCTTGAGGACGTGCTGGTGGCTGCGGCAGCGCCGCTTGTACGGCGGAAAACGCATGCGCCCGAACCATGTGACTTTTCATCATGAAACTGCGTTTTTCGTGTGAGTTTTTGTCAAGTGAACCGATTTTTTATCGTTTGTCACCGTCATCTATCCCAGCAAAGTTGCGCTCGACGAAGCAGCCCGGACCTAACCCAACGCATTAGCGGCTGCAGGAGAGAGTGATGACCGCAACCATGAAACCGATTGTGACCTGCGCAGTAACCGGTGCCGGCCTGACGCCGTCGATGTCGCCGTATCTGCCGATCACGCCGGCGCAGATCGCCGAACAGGCGATCGCCGCCGCCAAGGCAGGCGCTTCGGTTCTGCACCTGCATGCCCGCAATCCCGAGGATGGGAGCCCGACCAACGATGTCGAGGTCTGGAAGCAGTTCATTCCACAGATCAAGGACGGCACGGACGCGATCATCAACATGTCCGCCTCCTTCGGCGCGACTGCTGAGGAGCGCGTTTCCGCCGTTTTGGCGATGCGCCCCGATATCGCGACCGTCATCGTCGGCTCGATGAACTACGGCCGTTTCAAGAAGGCCAATGACCTCGGCATGACCGAGTTCAAGTACGACTGGGAACGCGAATTCCTGTTCGGCGACAATGCCTACAGCGTCGTCACGCAGAACACCTTCGCCAAGATCGGCCGCATGATCGAGATCTTCGTCGATAACGACATTGCGATGGAATTCGAGTGCTACGACGTCGGCCATCTCTACATTCTCGAATATCACTTGAACAAGATCAAAGGTGTGAAGCGCCCGCTGATCGTCCAGTTCCTGACCGGCATCCTCGGCGGCATCCCCTCCGACATCGAACACTTGCTGCACCTCAAGCAGACGGCCGAGCGCCTGTTCGGCAAGGACATGGCCCTCTTCGTCCACGGTACCGGCCCGAACAATATGCGCGCGGCAACCGCAGGCGGTCTCCTTGGCACGCATATTCGCGTCGGCCAGGAAGACAACATCCAGGAACGTCCTGGTGTGCTGTTCAAATCGAAT
>JAGWJK010000081.1 GCA_028865845.1 Rhizobiaceae bacterium | reverse complement strand
AGAAGGTCGTGCTGATGGACGGGTGGCGCGGCGCGTAACGCATCGGCTTGCGGAAACATCTCTTGAAAGAGGAGGGGGTATTGTCGTCGCCAATTCTCGAAGGCCGCAATGTCAGGCTCCGCCCGGCCTGTGACGCCGACGCCGAAGTGCGTCTCGCCCTAGGAACGAATGTCGAGATCGCGAAGATGTACGGCATCAACAAGGAAGACATCAAGCCCATGACCCAGGAGGGTGCGGTCAGATGGGTTCAATGGTTCGCCGAGCGGCCGCATGCGTGGGTCATCGAAATCAACGGCGCCTTTGCCGGCGAAATCAGGCTGGACAACGTCAATCTGCAGGACAAGCGTGCGACGATGGCAATCGGCATCAGCAATCCCGCCTTGCTCGGCAAGGGCTTTGGCACCGAAGCACTCATTCTTCTGCTGAAGTATGCTTTTGGCGAGATGGGCCTGCATCGCATCGGGATACGCGTGCTGGCCTATAACAAGCGTGCCATACGCGCCTATGAGAAATGCGGCTTCGTCGTCGAAGGGCGAGAACGGGAAACCGCCTGCGTCAACGGCAGTTGGCACGACGACATCATGATGGGCCTATTGGATCACGAGTTTTCGGCACGCGGAGCCGCCGGCTCGTAGAAGGCGGAATTCAAATTTGCTCGTAATCCGTTGCGATGGCGAACCGTCGCAACGGATGCGATGCAGCATCAAGGCCGATCAGCAGATCTCGGTCTTGGCGATCTTGATGCCAAAGCCCTCAAGGCCGACATAATGCCGCTCGCGGCTCGTCAAAAGCTTGATCGAGGTGATGCCGAGATCCTTCAGAATCTGGGCGCCGAGGCCGATTTCCAGCCATTCGTTGTCGCGCGTCTGTGCTTCGGCATGGGTCTCGCGTCCGGCCTGGCGGGATTTGCGGCCGTTGTCGAAATGACCGACGCCGACCGATCCCTCGCGGAGATAGACGATGATGCCGCGGCCCTCTTCGGCGATCTTCTTCATGTAGAAATCGACGGGGCGACGTTTGCCGAACAGATCCTCGGCGACGCTTTCCGGATGCAGGCGCACCGGAATGTCGATGCCGTCCCTGACGTCGCCGAACACGACGGCGAGATGCTGCATCGGGTCCCACGGCAGAGAATAGGTATGGGCGCGCGCCTTGCCGAACGGAGTTTCGATATCGAAGCTGGTGCCGAGCTCGATCAGGGTTTCCTTGCGCTGGCGATAGGCGATGAGGTCGGCGACCGAGACGAGCTTCAGCCCGTGCTTTTCGGCAAAGTCGACCACCTGCTGCCCGCGCGTCACGGTACCGTCGTCGTTGACGAGTTCGCAGATGACGCCGACCGGCGGCAGATTGGAAAGCTTGCAGAGATCGACGGCGGCTTCCGTATGACCGGACCGCATCAGTACGCCGCCTTCGCGGGCAATCAGCGGAAACACATGCCCGGGACGAACGAAATCGGCCGGGCCGACATTCGGATTGGCGAGGTTGCGCACCGTCAGCGTCCGGTCGTCGGCGGAAATGCCTGTCGTTGTGCCATGCTTGAAGTCGACGGAGACGGTGAAGGCGGTGGTGTGCGCCGAATCGTTTTCGGCCACCATGGCGTTGAGGTTCAGGCGCTTGGCCTCCTCGCGCGGCATCGGCGTGCAAACGATGCCCGAAGTGTGGCGAACGATGAAGGCCATCTTGTCCGGCGTGCAGTGCACGGCGGCGACGATCAGATCGCCTTCGTTCTCACGGTCGTTATCGTCCATGACGACGACGATTTCACCGGCCTCGAAGGCCCGGAGGGCTTCCACGACGCGCTTCTGGTCATAGGGCATGAGAAAGTCCTTATTTCAGCCGGCCCGTCTGGCCGCGGTCTCTGAGGTAATGATCGGCAACGGCGCATGCAACCATCGCCTCGCCGATCGGCACGGCGCGGATGCCGACGCAGGGATCGTGACGGCCCTTCGTGCGCAGATCGACATTGTTGCCGTCGGCATCGATCGTTCGGCGTTCCGTCAGGATCGAGGAGGTCGGCTTGATGGCGAAGCGGGCGATGACAGGCTCGCCGGTCGAGATACCGCCGAGAATGCCGCCGGCATTGTTCGACAGGAAGATGCGGTTGCCGTCGTTGCCCATGCGCATCTCATCGGCATTTTCCTCGCCGGTCATTTCGGCGGCGGCAAAACCGTTGCCGATTTCGACGCCCTTCACTGCGTTGATCGACATTAGCAGCGACGCGATATCCTGGTCGAGCTTGGCATAGATCGGTGCGCCGAGCCCTGCGGGAACGCCCTCGGCGATCACTTCGACGACCGCGCCGATCGAGGAACCGGCCTTGCGGATGCCGTCGAGATACTCTTCCCATACCGGCACGATCTCGGCATCCGGCGAGAAGAACGGGTTCTGGTCAACCTGCGCCCAGTCCCAGTTGGCGCGGTTGATCTTGTGCTTGCCGATCTGCACCAGCGCGCCGCGAATGGTGACGCCGGGCACGACAAGGCGGGCGATGCCACCGGCGGCGACGCGCGCTGCGGTCTCGCGGGCCGAAGAGCGTCCGCCGCCGCGATAGTCGCGAATGCCGTATTTGACGTCATAGGTGTAGTCGGCATGGCCGGGGCGATAACGCCGGGCGATCTCGCCATAATCCTTGGAGCGCTGGTCGGTATTTTCGATCAGCATCGAGATCGGCGTGCCGGTCGAGATCATTGTCTCGCCGTCCTCGTCCATCATCACGCCGGACAGGACCTTGACGAGATCCTCCTCGCGCCGCTGCGTTACGAAACGCGACTGGCCGGGTTTGCGCTTGTCGAGCCAGACCTGGATGTCCTCGAGCTTGAAGCGAAGACCGGGAGGGCAGCCATCGACGACGCACCCGAGCGCCGGACCGTGGCTTTCACCCCAGGTGGTGACGCGGAAGAGATGACCGAATGTATTGTGCGACATGGAAACGACCGGATTGCTTGTGGCCCGACCAGCCTCGCGACAAAGGCCGTGCCCTCTTTATCATAAGTGCGGCACACTCTTAGGCTAAAAGCCAAGCAAGGCAAAAGCCTTTCTTTTCGCGACAGTGTGTCCTTGAGAAACGGATTTCCGCCATCGAGCTCGCAGCCTCGTGATCCAGCGGCAAACGCCCTGTAGAGTTTACACGCCGTCAGCCCCGGGCAAACATGGTTAGCGAATATTAAATCGCGTTGTGGATTGTGAATATATGTTCACCAATTGGGCGGCGAAAGTCATTGTTGCGGGCAACTTCCGCCATATTCAAAGCATTATCTGTATTCAATCAATATTCAGTAGAGAAAACGATTCAAAAGGGTTCCGCCGATGCGCTTCTTTGTTGCGACGCTCCTAGCCACGGCAAGCCTTCTCGCGCCGGTCGCCAGCTTTGCCGAAAGCGCTGACGTCGAGGCGACCATCAAGAAGGTCGACGAAAAGAATTTCAGCATCACGCTGGACGACGGCAAGAACTATCAGGCGCCTGAGGATTTCGATTTCAGCGGCCTGAAGGCGGGCGTCAAGGTCGTGGTCTTCTATACCGAGGTTGACGGCAAGCGCGTCATCAACGATCTGGACATCGTCAACCAATAGATAAATCGGTGTGCCGACGAAGGCGGTCTATTCCAGCCAGCCGATGGTTTTCCAGTTCAGATCGACCCTGAGGATCTTGTCCTGCGGAATATCGGCCTCGGCGGCCTCTTCCTTCGCTATATCGGCAATGAGCCTGAACATGGCGCGAATGACACCGCCGTGCGTCACGCAGACGGTCGGGCTTTCGACGGATTGCAGCCATGAGCCGACGCGCCAAGACAGGATTTCGTAGCTTTCCGCATCATCGCCGGGCGGGATGAAATCCCATTTGGCGCGGTTCCGCTCGGCCAGCCGCTCGGCTTCTGTCGCCTTCAACTCCTTGAGCGTGAAGCCTTCCCAGGCACCGAAGGACACTTCGACGAGCCGTTCGTCGGTGCGATAGTCCCGCGGCGGCAGGCCCATGGCCTCGCGGGCGATTTCCATCGTCTCGCGGGTGCGGGTGAGGGGGCTTGCCACAAAATCGAAGGCGAGATTCTCCATCGCGAGAATCTCCGCCAGCACAGTTCCGTTCTGCCGGGCCTGTGCCCGGCCGATCGAATTGAGATTGATATCCTTTTGACCCTGCAGCCGGCGCTCGGCATTCCAGTCCGTCTGACCGTGGCGTATCACATAAATGAGCACGGCTCAGACTTCCTGTTGGGTCAGTCCTTGATGACGGCGATATCCGGAGCATCCACTGCCTTCATGCCGATGGCGTGATAGCCCGAATCGACATGATGGACTTCGCCGGTAACGGCGGTGGAGAGATCCGAAAGCAGATAAAGCGCGGAGCTTCCGACTTCGTCGATCGACACGGTCCGTTTCAGCGGCGCGTTATACTCGTTCCACTTCAGGATATAGCGGAAGTCGCCGATGCCGGCGGCGGCAAGCGTCTTGATCGGGCCTGCCGAAATCGCGTTCACGCGAATGCCGCGTCCGCCGAGATCGACCGAGAGATATCGCACGCTCGCTTCGAGCGCAGCCTTGGCAACGCCCATGACGTTGTAGTTCGGCATGACCTTCTCGGCGCCATAGTAGGTGAGCGTGATGATCGAACCGCCATCGTTCATGATGCGCTCGGCGCGCTGGGCGACCGCGATTAGCGAATAGACCGAGATGTCCATCGTGCGGGCAAAGTTGTCGCGGCTGGTATCGACGTACCGGCCGGTCAGCTCGTCCTTGTCGGAGAAGGCAATGGCATGCACGACGAAATCGATCTTGCCCCATTTTGCTTCAAGTGCTTCCATCACGGCATCGATTGTCGACGGTTCCGTAACGTCGCAATGGCCAGCCATGAAGGCACCCAATTCTTGGGCCAGCGGCTCGACACGCTTCTTCAGCGCATCGCCCTGCCAGGTCAACGCGATCTCGGCACCGGCTTCCGAACAGGCCTTGGCAATGCCCCACGCAATGGAACGGTTGTTTGCAACGCCAAGAATGACGCCGCGCTTGCCTGCCATGAGGCCTGTGGTTTGAGCCATATTCTGCTCCCTTGGACTTTCGATTGATCCTGCCTATGGCATAGGCCGATCCCCTGTTCAAGCATTGGAAAGATCATCAACTGTTAGGGATCGTAACAAAGGGTGCGCTTGTCACTGAAATTTCACAGAAAAAGACCTTCGCGCATGCTGCGCATCAAATCCGTTACCTTGTCGTCCGGTTTTTCCCACAGCATCAGACGCAGCTCTACCACGAGATCGCCTTTTCCGCCATGTCCGTCGGGCAGGCCCTGTCCGGAGATTCGGATGGTCTGGTCGGAACCGGACCATGCGGGCACCGTAAGCCGCACCGGACCGTTCAATCCTTCGATCGTTGTCTCATAGCCGAGCACAGCGTTTTCGATGGTGACGGGAAGTGTCATGTGGACGTCGAAGCCGTTAAGGATGAAGCGGCTGTCCGGCGAGACATGGACGGTGATTGCCACGTCGCCGCGTTGCATACCCTGCAGCTTCAGCCCCTGGCCCTTCAGGTGCACGACCTGGCCGTTGACGATGTCAGTCGTTGCCTGGAAGCGCGCATCGCGCCCGTCGGAGAGCTGCACGGTGATCCAGTGGCCCTTCAGCATGTCGTCGAGCGTGACGGTCGCCTCGGCGGCGATCTCGGGGCTCTTTTCCTGCGGCGGCGGGCTGCCGGTGATGCGGCGGACCAATGAACCGAAGATGCCGAAGCGGAACAGGGAGCCGATCGGGCCCGTGCCCGTGGCAAGCTGCAGTTCTTCGTCCTCCTCGGAAAGGGTCTCGCCGGTTTCCGTGCGCTCGGCTTCGCGTGGCTTTTCGGCCTCTGCGGCTCCAGCAGCCGATGCTGTCGCTGTCGCGGCTGCTTCTGCCTGATGCGGCGCGGCGCGGGCGGCTTTGGCGCCGAAGATGCGTTCGACCATGTCCTCGGCCGACTCCGCCGCGCCTGTGCCGGCAGCCTGCGGATTGGCCGCCGAAGCAGCCTTCTGCGCCTTTTGCGCATTGGCGCGAGCGAGCTCTTCCATGACCTTTTCGGCGTTGGCGCGCGCAGCCTTGGCGCGTTCGGCCGCCTCGCGGGCTGCTTGGCGCTGCTGCATGATCGTCTGTTCGTGGCTCTGGCCCTTTGCCTCGGCCATGCGCGCCACCTGATCGTAGCGGCTGCGCTTCTTCGGATCTTTCAGTGTCTCGTAGGCACGGCCGATCTCGGCGAACCGTTCGGTCGCCGTCGGGTCGCCCAGATTGTGATCGGGATGGACAGCCTTGGCGAGATTGCGCCAAGCCGCCTTGATTTCGTCTGCCCCGGCATCCTTCTTTACGCCAAGTACCTTGTAAGGATCGCGCATATCGTAACCACCAATTTGACAGGTGCGCCTGGCCTCGTCGGGCACCTGAAAAGGAACAGGAAATATATGGGTTCACGCCGCCTCTTTTGCTCCCCCAGGGGCAAACGAGATGACGCTTTTATGGTGTGACACTGCGCGAGCAGTTGCTAATCAGTTGTTACGCTGACCCAGTATGGGGCACTCGATCTGCCGCAATGGTTACCCCTTCGCTAAGCTTTGTGGCGAGATCTCGCGCCGGCCGCGCGCGTAACGGATTGTCGCGCTGCGTTTTCGGCCAAGGATTCACCTTGACAATAAGTATAGACAAATCGTTTCATGCCCGCCGAACGCATCGACATCTGGGAAGGCGACGGCATGCAGGAAATCTGGATCGACTATCTGAACGCGCTCGATGCCAAGGCGCTGGCCTTGAGTAATGACGAGATCCTTGACGCCGTCACCAAGGCTTTGGACGCACAGGGTCGTGGCGAAACGGTCATCGAGCCGCGCGTGCATCTCGTGCCTGAAAGTTCCGACAAGGGCCATTTCAACGTGCTGCGCGGCTATGTGAAGCCGCTCGACTATGCCGGCGTCAAAGTCGTTGGCGACTTCGTCGACAATTATAAGCAGGGCCTGCCCTCCGAAATGGCCGTGCTCAACCTTTTCGATCCGCGCACTGGCATGCCGAAAGCGATCATCGACGCTACGGCGATCACCGATATGCGCACAGGCGCGGTGACGGCGATCGGCGCCCGGCATCTTGCACGCAAGGACAGCAAGGTGCTCGGTCATATCGGCGCGCGGGGCACGTCCTACTGGAATGTCCGCCTGCTCGACCATCTCTTCGATTTCGACGAAATCCGCGTCCACTCCCGCCGTCCGGAAAGCCGCGATGCCTTCGCCGCCCGATTGGAGAAGGATCTCGGCAAGAAGATCGTCGTCACCGACAATTGGGAAGATTGTCTGAAGGGCGCCGACATCATGATCGAGGCGAGCCGCCTGCCGGAGCCGACGCCACTCTTCAAGACGGAATGGGTCAAGAAGGGCGCTTTCGTCGTTCCCTATGGTACAATGAGCGCTCTCGAATTCGATCTTACCGATATCATGGACAAGGTCGTTGTCGACGATTGGGGCCAGTGCGGCCCGGGGCGGCCCTATGGCGCATTGCGCCGCCACGTCGACGAAGGCAAGGTGACGGCCGAGACGCTGCATGCCGAAATCGGCCAGATCGTCTGCGGCGCCAAGCCCGGACGTGAAAGCGATGACGAGACGATCCTCTTCTGGCATCGCGGTCTCAGCACCACCGACGTCGCGCTCGGCGCGGCAATGGTCGACAAGGCAAAGCGGATGAACATCGGCCAGCGTCTGCGTTTCGCCTGAGAAACGTACAGGCAGAGAGCGGGCCGGAAACGGATAGACGGATGAGTACGGACGACAGCGGCGTGGTCTTCGGGGCCTCCGGCGCGGATATCGATGCCATCTGCGCGATTGCGCGGAGCGGCGCCAGAGTTGAGATCGGCGCCGACGCGCTTGCCGGCATCCAGGCCGCCTATGACTGTCTCGTTCGCCATGCCGATGGCGGCCAGTCGATCTATGGCGTCAGCACCGGGCTCGGCGCGGCCGTCGATACTCGTATCGACCCGACGAAGGGCTCCGGGCAACACCGCATCCCCCGCCCCCGCGCCGTTGGCGTCGGTCGCTTCGCCGGAAGGGAAGAGGTCCGTGCCATGATGGGGGCGCGAGTCGCCCGTTTCTGCCTCGGCTATTCCGGCGTCACCGCGGAAGTGGCCAAGGCACTCGCCGGCATGCTCAATCATGCCATCCATCCGAAAGTGCCGATGACCGGCTCCATCGGCGAGGCCGATCTTCCGCCGCTTGCCCATATCGCCCTTGTGCTGGTGGGCGAAGGGACGGCCGTGCAGGCGGATGGCAGCGAGGTCACCGGTACGGAGGCTTTGGCGGCGGCCGGACTGGTGCCGCCGCCCTTCGGCATCAAGGACGGCCTGTCGCTGATCTCGTCCAACGCCGCCTCGGTCGGTCTTGCCTGCCTCCTGCTGCAGGATGCGAGACGCGTCTTCGACGCGCATATCGGCGCGGCGGCACTTTCTTATGAAGGGTTCCGCGCCAGTCTCGATCCGCTCGATCCCCTGGCAAGCCGTCTGCGGCCGGGACCGGGGCAGGGCGAAGTGGCAGCAGCGGTGCGCGCCTTGCTTATTGGCGGCGATCTGACGAAGGCTGGCGCGGCGCGGCGCCTGCAGGATCCGCTCAGCCTTCGCTGTATACCCTCGGTTTCCGGCGCGGCATTGCAGGCCTTGAGGGCGGCGTGGGCGGCAACCGAGCTGGAGCTGCGATCCGGCGACGACAATCCATCTGTTCTTGCCGCCGAAGACACCGTGCTTCCGACCGGCAATTTCGACCCCACCCATATGGTACTCGCCTTCGACACACTGGCGCTGGCGCTCGCCCGCCTGGCCGCGATGAGCGCCGAGCGCATCATGAAGCTGCTATCACCGGGTTTTTCGGGGTTGCCGCGGTTTCTGGCGCCCGAAGGTCCCGGTGCCAACGGTTTTGGCGCGCTGCAAAAGACGATCGCAGCGCTGACGGCCGAAATCGGTCATCTCGCCATGCCGATGCCGTTTTCGGTAACCCCGGTCGCCGATCGCGTCGAGGATTACGCGTCTCTGGCAATGTCGGTGATCGAGAAGCTCGGGCGTCTGGTCGAGAAACTGCGTTATCTGACGGCAATCGAGCTCATCGTGGCGGCACGCGCCGTCGATCTGCGTGAAAACGTGAAATTGGGCGAGGGAACGCAGTCATTGTTCGCCGCCATTCGCGCGATCGTGCCGCCGCTCGATGACGATCGCTCGCCGAGCAATGATATCTACGCGCTTGCCGACAGCATCGCTGCGGGCACGCTGATCAATCAGATGCTGGACATGAAGTAAGACGCGGTATCAGCCGGCCTGCTGGAAGCTCAGCAGCTGCCATTCACCGCCGCCGACGAGGCAGGTTCTGCCGAAGAAATTTGCTACGCCGTCGTAGGAATGGCGTGTCGTGCGGAACTGACGGCAGACGACGCCGGAAGTGTTGTTTTCGACGATGGTATCGATGACGCCGGCGCTGCCGGTCGAGGCATTCGCCCACGGGATCGGCTGGCCGTTCAGCTTGCCGAGATCGGCCGAGGTGACGGCATTGCGCACGGTCGATTCGTCGGAAATGCTGTCGGCGGTGACCGGAGCGGTGGGTATGGTGCCGGTGGAGACGCTGCGGTCCACCTTTGCTGAGCTGAGGACGTCCATGCCGCCGCTGACGCAGCCGCCAAGGGAGAAAAGGGCAACGATGGCAACCGCCATGCTCGCGCCTTTTGCAAGCTTGCGCTTTGTATGAACCGTCGACTTTGCTATGACTTCCACCCGAGTAGCTTGGCCAGTCTGGAAACTGGCGATTTTCATTAAATGCGGAGCATTTGTGCTAATATGTCGGAAAACGAGTTAACAAGCGGTGACTTCACCGAACAGAACGAGCCTTTCGCGCTTTTCGCCGCCTGGCTGCGCGAGGCGGAAACCACCGAGACGAATGATCCGAATGCGGTTGCCCTGGCAACGGTTGATAAGGATGGTCTGCCAAACGTCCGCATGGTCCTTCTAAAGGGTTTCGATACTCAGGGATTCGTATTCTATACAAATTTCGAGAGTCAGAAAGGCCAAGAAATTCTTTCCCAGAAGAAAGCGGCCATGTGCTTCCATTGGAAGTCGCTTCGCCGGCAGGTGCGCATCCGCGGTCTGGTCGACGTCGTCAGCGATCATGAGGCCGATGAATATTTCCAGACACGCGCCCGCGGCAGCCGCATCGGCGCCTGGGCATCGAAGCAGTCCCGCCCGCTCGAAGGCCGTTTTGCACTGGAAAAAGCTGTTGCGGAATATACGGCGCGCTTTGCAATCGGTGAGATTCCGCGCCCCGATTATTGGTCGGGTTTTCGCATCCGCCCTTTGTCGATCGAATTCTGGCACGATCGCAAATTCCGCTTGCACGATCGCATCGAGTTTCGCCGCGGCGTGCCCGAAGGCGCCTGGGAAAAAGTGCG
>JAGWJK010001107.1 GCA_028865845.1 Rhizobiaceae bacterium | reverse complement strand
CGGCGCCAGTCGTATCGGGTGCGCCAGTATTCGACCAAGGCCTTCACCTTTTCGAGCTGCGCGCCCTGCGATGCGTCGGAGACCGTCTCGCGCTCCGGCCAGCGTGTCTTATCGAGCCGCAGCTTCAGATCGTCGAGATCGGCCTGCGGAATATCGATCCGGAAGGGTACGAGTTCGTCGCTGGAAACGGAGGCGCCGAAGCTCGGAAGGGGCGCAAGGGCGACGCCGATCAGCGCAGCTGCCTGCATCAATTGTCTGCGGGAAAGCGACAGATCGCTCTCTTTGGTGTGGCCGACGCCTGTTTTAGAACCAAACATCTTTTCATCCTTTTGTCGGAGCCGGCGGTCGAATGGCTGCCGTTCGCTCTGAGGCAAATGTGGCTGACGAAAGAGATGCGATAAACAGCGGCTATTGCGACGCTCTGTATCCTATCGAGCGATAAAGATCGACATGACTGCCGCCCGCGGCCATCACGTGATCGGTCGTGTCGATGGGCGTCGACTGCAGTATCGACGACAAACGACGACGCCCCGGCGCAAGCACCGGAGCATCTCAGCTATGGATCAATCGTGTTATTCGCCGGCGGATACGACCGTATCTGGTTGCTCCGTATCGATTGCCCTTGAGTTGCCGAGCAGTCCGAAGACGACAATGGCGGCTACCAGCGTGATCGAAATCAACACATAGATCAGCGCGTCGAAAGCCGACCCATAGGTCGCGGCCAGAACGTCAGGTGATGTGCCGGGCAGCAGGCGTGCGGCTGTGGCAAGATCGCCCGTGGCGAGATGTCGAGCCGCTTCACCGATCTCGTCCACGGTCGGCCCGCCGGATATCGCACGCAACAGCGCCGAGGAAGCGAAAGCGGCAAGGATTGCGTTGACCATTGCGAGCGTTATGCCTTCACCGGCCACTTTGGTGGTGTTGAAGATTCCCGTCGCCATACCGGCGCGCTCCTTGGGCACGACGGTAACCGACAGTCCGTCCATCAAACCCCATGGCATGCCGGCACCGATGCCTATCAGCATGAGCGGCGGGACAAGCGCCAAGCCACTTTCGCCGATTTCGATGCGGCCAAGATAGAAAAGGCCGACAGCCGCAATCAATAGGCCGGTACCCGCCAGCGTGCCGGCCGCAATCCAGCGCGCAAGCGTCGCCGCAATCATGGGCACGATCAGCATCGGACCGGAAAGAGCG
The DNA here is from genome assembly GCA_028865845.1 of Rhizobiaceae bacterium. Lineage (GTDB taxonomy): Bacteria > Pseudomonadota > Alphaproteobacteria > Rhizobiales > Rhizobiaceae > Rhizobium. The sequence goes on along the minus strand of JAGWJK010001107.1, from coordinate 959 downwards.
AGCATCAGCAGGCCGGCTTCGATCTCGCTATAGCCCTCGATACCGACGAAGCGCAGCGGCAACAAGATCAGAAGCACGACGTAAGAATAAGTCGTGGCAATGGGAAGAACCTGAACGCCGACGAAGCGGGCGTAGCGAAATAAGGAGAGATCGAGCAGCGGCTGCCTGGTGCGCTTCTCCAGCAGGATGAAGCCGACAAGTGCTGCAGCGGCGGCGATCAAGAGCGTCATCACATAGGCGCTCGTCCATCCATTGGCCGGGCCTTCGATCAAGGCGAAGGTAAGCAATGAAAGCATGGCGGTAAAGGTCGCCGCGCCATACCAGTCGAAGCCGGTGGCGTCCGGATTCGTCGTTTCCCTCATGCGCAGCAGGGCTATCAGCAGAGAGACAGCGCCGACCAATGTGCCGGAAAGGAAGATCGACCGCCAACCGAAGCTTTCGATCAGGAAGCCCGACAGGATCGGACCGAAGGCGAGGCCAATACCGAAAGTGGTCCCGATCATGCTGAAGGCACGGGTGCGGGCATGGCCATCGAATTCCTGCGCAAGCGCCGCCGACCCTCCGGCGAGGGCCGCCGCGGCGGCAAGGCCCTGGACGGCCCGCAAACCATTGAGGATTTCGAGCGATGGCGCGATGCTGAGGCCCAATGAAGCAAGCGCGAACAGCACGACGCCGAAGATGAAGACGCGTTTGCGCCCGAAGACATCCGCAAGTGCGCCTGCTGTCATCAGGAAGCTGCCAAAAGTGAGCATGAAGGAATTGGTGATCCAGTTCATCGCAGCAGCGCTGCCGCCGAGTTCCTGGCCGATCGCATGCGTCGCCATGGCGGCGCCGGAGAAGCTGAGCGGCAGGACGAGCGCAGCAAGGCAGACCGCGAGCAGCACCGACAACTGTCCGCGATTGTCGGAAGAGTTGGATATAGGTGTCATGACAAAACCTCGTTGAAGGGTCTTGCGGTT
>JAGWJK010000080.1 GCA_028865845.1 Rhizobiaceae bacterium | reverse complement strand
GTTGCCGCCGATCCCGAGAATGCCTTGACCTATGAGGCAAACCAGAAGGCCCTGGACGATAAGCTCGACGCGCTCGACACCGAAATTGCGTCGACCATTGCGCCGGTGAAGAACAAGCCTTTCGTAGTCTTTCATGACGCCTACCAATATTTCGAGCGCCGTTACGGCGTGCATGTGGCCGGTTCGATCACGGTCAGCCCCGAGACCATCCCCGGAGCTGCTCGCGTTTCCGAGATCCATGACAAGGTCTCCGGTCTCGGCGCCACCTGCGTATTCGCCGAGCCGCAATTCGAACCGCGGCTGGTGAATGTCGTGATCGAAGGCACGTCGGCCAAGTCTGGCGTGCTCGATCCCGAGGCCGCAACCTTGCCTCAGGGTCCCGATCTCTATTTCGACCTGATGCGTGGGATTGCGAATTCCCTGAAGACCTGCCTTTCCTGAGACAGCGTCGATAGAACCGAATAAGCGAGCGGCCTGCTCGCTTTTTTCAGAGCTCAGAATGTAATGATATTACATTACATAAAGCGAGGCCAATATGAACAAGAAGCTCCCGGTTACCGTCCTTTCTGGTTTTCTCGGCGCCGGCAAGACGACGCTGCTCAACCATATCCTTAACAATCGCCAGGGCTTGCGCGTCGCCGTCATCGTCAACGACATGAGCGAGGTCAACATCGATGCAGCGCTGGTGCGCGACGGCGGCGCAAATCTTTCGCGTACGGAAGAACAGCTGGTGGAAATGACCAATGGCTGCATCTGCTGCACGCTGAGGGACGACCTGCTGAATGAGGTGCGCCAACTGGCCGAACAGGATCGCTTCGACTATCTGCTGATCGAATCGACCGGGATTGCCGAACCCCTACCCGTCGCAACGACCTTCGAATTCCGCGACGAGGACGGCAGCAGCCTCTCCGATATCGCCAGGCTCGACACGATGGTCACCGTCGTCGACGCCGCCAATCTGCTTGCCGATTATGGCTCCACCGATTTTCTATCCGACCGCGGCGAGACCGCAGGCGATGGCGACAACAGAACGTTGGTCGACCTGCTCGTCGAACAGATCGAATTCGCCGATGTCGTCATCCTCAACAAGATCGGTGCTGCGAGCGCCGAACAACGCGACGCCGCACGCAAAATCATCGTCGGGCTCAATCCCGACGCATTGATGATCGAGACGGATTTTGGTGTGGTGGAACCCGGCCGGATCCTAGGCACCGGCCGCTTCGATATCGATCGCGCCCAATCGCATCCGCTCTGGTACAAGGAGCTTCATGGTTTCAAGGAGCATATTCCCGAAACCGAGGAATATGGGATTCGGTCCTTCGTCTATCGCGCGAAGAAGCCTTTCGAACCCATGAAATTTCAAAGGTTTCTCAATCGCTCATGGCCCGGTGTCGTCCGCGCGAAAGGCTTCTTCTGGCTTGCCAGCCGGCCGCATCATGTCGGCGAAATGAGCCAGGCAGGCGCGCTTGTCCGTACCGGCAGAATGGGACTCTGGTGGGCATCCGTGCCACAGAACCAATGGCCCGACGACCCCGGCTTCCGTCGCGCCATCGCACCATATCTCGACCCCGTATGGGGCGACCGCCGCCAGGAACTGGTATTCATCGGCGCCGACCCGATGGATCAGCGGCAGATCACGGCGGAACTCGACGACTGCCTGATCGAGACAAACAGTTTCACGCCCGAGCGCTGGCGAAACCTTCCGGATCCATTCGCGCCCTGGGACAGGCCTGCCGCATGAGCGAACGAAGACCCCTGAGCTTCCGCTGCCTGTGCATCGAGTGTGAGTTAGAAGGCCGCGCCGACGAGCTTACGCCATCACCTTTAAAGCCGCTCCTATCGAGAGCACTGACGATGAGAAGAAAGACGCAGGCCACGGTCGCGGCAGCATCGCAGATAAGATCGGGCGAATGCTGTTTGGAACCTGAAAACGACCGTCAGGCGACAAGCATATTCGTCGTGACGCTGCCGACCTCGTGAACGACCAGCAGCGCGCCGATAACCTCGCTCTTCGAGCGGGTGGCGCGCAGCGGCGTCATCCGGCAGTGCAGGGTCTTGTGCGAATCGGCCGGCCGATAGGCCGGGTAGACGCAATCGACGGTCTCTCCGGCAAAGCAGCTGTCGAGCTTCTTCTTGACGCTGCCTTCGAACCATTCGGGATCGATGAATTCCGAGAGATGCCTGCCGACCAATTCGATCGGCTTGGCATCCAGAAACTCCGAGTTTGCGGCGTTGCTGTAGAGATAGCGGTAGTCGCGCGTGATGACGGCAACGCGATCCGGCAGGCTGTCGAGAATGACATCATTGAGAACGTTGTCCTCATCGAAACCAGCCGCCTCGCTCGCATAGTCATGTCTATTCGCCGAAAATGCCATCAGCACTTCCGCGGCGGAATCGCCGGCGCCGCCGAAATAACGATCAATCAGCACCGAGAGGGATGCGGAATTGCGCATGACCCGTGTCCGGTCATCCGATTCCTCGCGGATGAGGTTGCTCATGAATTGCAGCTGCATGTACATTTCGAGCAGGCTGGTGGCCTTGTAGCCGAGGATGGCCGTAATCAGCGGCTCTAACTCGCCATCCAGCGATGCGACGAGTTCATCGTCGCCAAGCTTGATCGCCCGCTGAATCTGGGCGCATTTCGTGGAGAAGGCATGAAAGAGTGCCAGCAATTTGCCCTCCTGTCCCTACCCATAAGCCAGCCTCGGGCCTCATCCCGACACCGTCACGACCAGAGAACTTCAGTTCGGCGTCCGCAATCTCACCGAACTTTCTTGAGACTGAAATAACATGACTTACCCTCACATTCAATGCTGACCGACCGAAGTTCCCGGAAAAGGCGAGGTTTTCAAACAGGTAGACTTACCTAGGGTCAAAGTACCCCGCTCAAGCGATCCATTGTGACGCAAGTCTGTCGGCACCGATGTTACTTAAGCAACTTATTAAAAAACGGTCTTTTTAATATTCCAGCGGTCGTGATACCAGAGCCACTGCTCCGGATGCTCGCGCACCCAGCTTTCGACCTTATCGTTCAACATCTGCGCCGTGGCCGGCAAATCCAGATTGCCCTTGGCGTCGCGAGGCATCTCCATGCGCGGCTCGATTTCCAGACGGTAGCGATTGCCCGGTAGGCGAATGCAGCGCGCCGGATAGACCTCGCAATTGAACTGCCGCACCAGCTTCGGCAATAGCGGATTGGTCTTGACGTCCCGATCGAAGAAACGCGTCTTCAGCCCCTTGCGGAACTTCTGGTCGACCAGCACGCCGACGCCGCCGCCATTTTCCAATTGCCGTGCGAGCGTAAAGGACGATCCCGCATGCGACGGCACGAGGTTGCCCATGCGCTTGGCCCGGAAGTCGAAGATCTTCTGCGCCACATAGGGATTGTTCGGCGGCCGGAACAGCACGGTGACCTGCAATCCGAAGGCCGCTCCTGCGACCGGCAGAAGCTCGAAATTGCCGGTGTGTCCGGTAAAGACGATGAACGGCCGCGGATTGTCGCGCAGATCGACGAAGATCGGAATGCCCGACACCTCCACGCGACCGGGCTCGTCGCGAAAGGGATCGAAATCGAACAGCCGGTCGAGGAAGACATATTCCGCGGCGAGCCGCCCCATATTGCCCCAGCTCGCCAGCGCGATCTCCTCGATCTCCGCCTCGCTCTTTTCGGGAAAGGCGTTCCGCAGATTGGTCAGCATCAGCTTGTGCCGGCGCATGCGCGGCCCGATCTTGCGGGTGAACCAGTCGGCAAAATTGATGCCGCCGTCCGCCGGGAATATCTTCAGGAAATTGAGGAAGCCGAAGATGACCTGCGCAACCAGCCATTGGCGAAAATGCCTGACTGCAAGCACGATCCGGGTGATGAAAAGCTTCACACCCGTCAATCCATCTTGAGGACGATCTTGCCGAAGATCTGGCGCGATTCCATCCGTTCCAACGCCTTGTCGATCTCATCGAAACCGACCTCGGTGTCGATGACCGGATGCACCAGGCCGCGCGCCATCTTCTGCATGGCATTCGCCATGTTCTCCATGCGGCAGCCGAAGGAGCCGAGAAGCTTCAGCTGCTGCTGGAACAGCATCATCAGGTTCATGTCGGTGGAGACGCCCGACGTCGAGCCGCAGGTGACGAGACGACCGCCGCGCTTCATGCACAGCATCGAGCCCGCCCATGTGTCCTTGCCGACGTGCTCGAAAACCACGTCGACACCCTTCTTCTTCGTCAGCTTACGCACGACGCCTTCGAAACGGTCGGTGCGGTAGTTGATGACGTGATCGGCGCCAAGCGCCTTGGCCTTCTCGATCTTGTCGTCGGAGCCGACGGTGGTAATGACCGTGCAGCCGATTTTCTTGGCCAGCTGAATTGCCGCCGTGCCGATGCCGGAGCCGCCAGCATGCACGAGGATCGTTTCACCGGGCTCGAGCTTGGCGTTGTCGAACAGCATATGCTCGACGGTGCCAAAGGTGACGGGTGCCAGTGCCGCGCCGATCGCGTCGACGCCGGGAGGAGCCGGAACCAGCAGGCGCGCCGGCAGATTGACCTTTTCCTGCGCGAAACCGTCGAGATGGAAACCGTGGACGCCGCCGACATGTTCGCAAAGGTTGTCGCGACCCTCACGGCAATGGCGGCAGAGGCCGCAGGTGCGCGCTCCATAGATCGAAACGAGCTGGCCCGGCAGAACGTTCGCGACGCCGGGGCCGATCGCCTCGACGACACCGGCCGCCTCGGCGCCGATCACCAACGGCATCTTGCGCTTGGCGAAGGCCATGCCACGCCAGCCCCAGACATCGATGTGATTGAGCGCAACCGCCTTCACCCGCAGGGTCACTTCACCGGCGGCAGGAGCATCAGGCTCCGGCAGATCGGTGATCTCAAGCTTGCGGTCGTCGATCAGTTGCAAAGCGCGCATGGCAAAATCTCCCGCCCCTTGGGCGTCATGTCTTTTTATTCAGAGAGCCGATTAAGCCGGTTCGAGCGCCATGACAAGGCTCGCATTCTGTCCGCCGAACCCAAACGAGTTCGAAAGCACGGCGCTGACCTGCTTTTCACGCTTTTTGTTGGGCACGACGTCAAGAATGATCGACGTATCAGGGTTGTTGTAGTTGATCGTCGGCGGTAACGTACCGGTCAACATCGTCTGCAGCGAAAACACCGCTTCGACCGCGCCGGCAGCCGTCAGCGTGTGGCCGATCATCGACTTGTTGGATGATACCGGAATGGATGGCAGCCGTTCGCCGAAGACTGCGGACATCGCGCCATATTCCATGTTGTCGTTTTCCGTCGTCGAGGTGCCGTGTGCATTGATATAGCCGATATCCGTCTCCGCCATGCCGGCATCGGCAAGAGCCGCGCGGATCGTGGCGATCGCCGGGCCGCCATCGGGCGACGAGCGGGTGCGATGGAAGGAATCGGCCTTGTCGCCGGCGCCTTTCATGATGCCAAGGATCTTCGCACCGCGGGCAATCGCCGTTTCCAGCGATTCCAGCACCAGCGTCGCAGCACCTTCGGCGATGACGAAGCCGTCGCGATCTTTGCTGAACGGCTTCGAAGCCTTGGTCGGCGGATCGTTCTGCGTGGAAAGAGCTGAGAGCAGCGAGAAACGGATCAGCGCTTCCGCGCTCAGCGAGCCATCGGTCGCGACCGTCAATGCGCGCGTCGTGCGCCCCTGGCGGATCGCCTCGATACCGAGCTGGATGGCGGTAACGCCGGATGCACAGGCGGTCGACAAGGTCACCGGCAAGCCGCGCGTGCCGAAGCGATCCGCGAGGCGCTCGGAAATGGCGCCGAACAACGCCGCTTCATGGAAAGCCGGATCCGGACGTTGGCGCATGGCGGCAAGGAAACGCTCATAGGCGTCACCCGGATGATCCGCCGGCGGCGAACGATCGGCAAGCGCGAACCGGGCGCTCCATTCCGGCTCGATCGGCGGCGCGGCAAGGAAGAGCGGACCATTGAAATCACCCGTCAGGCCGGCCTGCGCCAGAGCCTCGATCGTCGTCTCGCGGGCAAAGGCGTAGGAGCGCTCGACGGCGTTCGGCACCGGAACATCGATGAAATCAACCGTGCCGGCAATACGGGTCGACAGCCCATCGGTCGGGAAGCGCGTGATCGCATGGATGCCGGAGGTTCCGGAAGACAGTGCGTTCCAGTTGTCCTCCAGCCCCTGTCCGAGCGAGGTGATGATGCCCATGCCGGTGACGGCGACGATCGGGCGACCGAGATGATCCTTGTACGTGGTCATATGATCCTAACTCCTCACGCTTCAGCGGAAAGAACGGCGACGCCCTCGCCGCGCTGATGGCCGACCGTCGTTACCACGGCGGTCTTGACCCCGGCGCTCATCGGCATTTCATAGCTGGCGTCGAAAGGCGGTACCTTCGCCTTGTTGGCGATGGCGAGCGCGGCAAAAGCGATGCCGAGCGGAAACTGTGTCTCGAGGCCGTGACCGGAAACGCCGGCATAGCCGCGGACTGCAGCTTGCGGCAATTGCTTCTCCAGAACAGCTTTTTCACGCTCCGCCAGATCCAGGATAGCGGTGGTTCCGCAGAAGACCACCGTGCTGTCATTGACCGCATCCTTGGCTGGTTCCAGCAGGCGTTCCAGCCGCGCTTCCAGCTTACCGTCGGCGCGGGTGCCACGATCGCCTTCCACCGAGTCGATCGTCGCGTAGATATACGCGCCGCGATCTTCGGCGTGTGCGCGCGATTCCAATACGAGGAAGGCGCTGAGCGACCCCATGATCATACCGCCGCCATCTTCGGCCTTGCGCGACCACAGCGGATGCCAGCCACCGATGGCATGGGCGTTGACGGATTCGATGAGCAGCATCATATCCAGCCGCTCGGCCGAGAAGGCGCCGCCGACGAGCGCATGGCTCGATTCACCGGACTTGATGCGATGAAACGCGGTCTCAACCGCGGAGATGCCGGCCGCTTCTTCGCCCATGAACGTGCGAGACGAACCAGTGACCTTCTGGACGATGGAAATATTGCCGGCGAGAAGATTGGAAAGCTGCGCGAGGAACAATGTCGGCCGCAGCTCCGTCGTCAGCTTTTCATTGAGCAGCACTTCGCGATCGTTGCGCTTCAGCCCCTCGTTGACGATCAGCGTATCGACATTGATATCGCGTTCGCCACCGCCGGCGGCCACGATCATATCCATGCTGCCGCACGCTTCGAGATTGTCCTTGAAGCCGGCATCGTCGAGCGCCAGGCCGGCGGTAAAGACGCCGATGCGCTGCCAGTTCTCCATCTGGCGCTTGTCGCCGCGCTTCGGAATCTGCTGCGACCAATCAATCTCCGGCAGCGGATGTACTGGATAAGGCTTGAATTTCTCGGTTTCCACAATGGTCGGCGGTGCCTTGTCCGCTGTCAGCAGGGCGACGTGTGCGTCCTTGCCGACACCCTGACAGGTAACGATACCGATACCCGTGATCACCACATCATTCTGAGCCTTGCTCATTCCTCAATCCTCTTTGAATGCGGCGCTGCGCCTTGGGAAAAGGCGCGTCACGCGTTGGCGGCGATGGCGTCGAGTAGACCGACCTCGCCTGCCCGCTTGCGCACGATGTCGGCGAGCGGCACTTCGTTAAACGGCATCGTGCGCAGCTTCAACTGCGCATCGCAGATCTTCTTGCCGGCGATGGTGATGCGCGCCTTGGTCACCGCGAAACCCGAGCCGTCATGCTCCAATTCCGCCTCGATGTCGAGTTCGGCCTCGGGCTCGACGAAAGTGCGCATCTTGGCGCCATCGACCGACATGAGGAACGGCATGTAGGCAAACTTCGTCGCAGCAAGCACCAGCATGCCCGAGGCCTGCGCCATGGTTTCGATCAGAAGAACGCCGGGAACCAGCGGCATGCCTGGGAAATGGCCTTCGAAAACGGGGCTTTTGGCCGGAACGACCGAATGAGCCTTCAACAGGCCCTTGGAAAGATCGACGGACTCGACCCGATCGATCATCTGGAAATATTCCAGCAGCATCAATGCCTCCGATCCGACCCGTCGAAGCGATATGGCAGCGGGTTGGATACGATAGTTAAGAACAAAACCGCCCGGCCGCCAGATTCAAAGGCGGCTGGGCGTCAAAAAAATCAAAGGACGTTACTCAGCCCTTGGCGGCGCGCAATTCGTCGATCTTGGCGCAGAGGTTCTTGAGGACGAAATATTCCTCGGTCGAAACCTTGCCTTCGTTGACTTCCTGCGTCCACTGTTCCAGCGGAATCTTGATGCCGAATTCCTTGTCGATAGCGAAGACGATGTCCAGGAAGTCGAGGCTGTCGATGCCGAGGTCGTCGATCGTGTGGCTCTCTGGGGTAATGGTCTCACGGTCGATTTCGCTTGTCTCAGCGATGATGTCGGCAACTTTGTCGAATGTAGCAGTCACGCCCATACCTCTTGAAATGATAATTCAACCCTCCTCATAGGGAAATCCATTCCAAAAGCCAATGGTTTCCGCCGGAGACCCCGGTAATTTGGCCAAGCACTGTTGCCCAAACAGCAAAGATACTTGCGCCGCAAAGCGGAGATGGCGGCCGACATGCGAGCAAGATGCGGCAGCATTGCGGCTGACCTCACGCTTGCACTGATTTCGGCCACCTCGTTGTCTTATTGGCTGATGACAATCTTGGTGTTGCTGAGGCCTGCCTCGTGCGTCATGTCAAAGAATGTCGCCGCATTGCGCGGCTCAAGTCTAACGCAGCCGTGCGACGCCGGCTGACCAAGATGTTTCAGTTCATAGGTGCCATGGACTGCGTAGCCGCCGTTGAAGAAAACAGCATAGGGCATCGGCGCATTATCGTATTTCTTCGAATGATGGTCGCGCGACAGCCATTTCGCAGTATAGGACCCGGTCGGGGTAACATAACCACTGCGAGCGGTCGAAACCTTCCAACGGTACTTAAATACGCCGTCTTCGGAAACCGTCATCGTTTGGGAATGAATATCAACATTGGCAATAACCATTCCGGCCTGCGCCGAAACAGCATGGAACTGAAAGCATAAGCATCCGGCGACAGCCGCAATAATCTTTTTCATCTTGTCCCTCGATCGCCTGTTTCGTTTTCGAACAGTTGCAATGAGGGAAAAGACTACAGGGAGACTGATTATATTGACTTAATGCGCATGATGACCAATTGGTTAACGCTATGCCGCGCAACTAAAGCAACAGTAGAAACGCAAGAAACATCACAAGCGTCAGTACTGAACACGCAGAATAAAAGATCGAAATACCTGCTTCGACGTCGTTGACCGTCGCGACATCTCGGCCGGCACCATTGATCATCGGCTCGCGGACGATTTCGCCACCATAGACGCGCGGCCCGGCAAGCTGAATGTCGAGCGCGCCCGCCATCGCCGCTTCGGGACGGCCCGAATTCGGCGAGCGATGCAGCCCGCCATCGCGCACAGCGACCCGGATTGTGTTGCCCAGAGCCGAAATGCCCTTCTTGGCGACCGCACCGAGCGCGATCAGCAATATGGACAGTCTGGCAGCCGGCCAATTGGCGATATCGTCCAGTTTCGCGGCGGCTCGGCCGAAATCGATGTAAGTCTCGGATTTATGGCCGATCATCGAATCGGCCGTATTCAGCATCTTGTAGGCAAAGAGGCCCGGCAGCCCGAACACCGCATACCAGAGCGCCGGAGCGACGACGCCATCGGAAAAATTCTCGGCGAGGCTTTCGATTGCCGCACGGCAGACGGCGGGCTCGTCCAGCGTCTCGGGATCGCGGCCGACGATGCGCGACACGGCAAGACGTCCGCCCGCCAGTCCTTCGCTACGCAAAGCGTTCGAGACGTCGGCGACATGGTCGGCCAGGCTCTTCTGCGCCAGGAAGATCGCCACCAGCCCGGCTTCAACCAGAATCCCGAGCCAGCCGAAAAAAGCGAGCAATCCGTGAACCGCCCATCCGGCGATCACCGCGCCGAAAAGCAGCGCCCCGATCGACATCAGGCCGTTGCGCCGGCGCAGGACACCAGCCAGGTGCTTGCCGTTGAAACTGCGATCAAAAAATGAAATCGCCCTGCCGAACAATACCACCGGGTGAGGCACGCGCTGCCACAGCCAATCGGGGTCGCCGATGATGCGGTCGAGAAGCAGCGCCAGAATGAGGATGAGCAAATGTTCGTCGGTCATCATGTCTAGTAATCCTTGAGGACCCCGGCAAGTCTGCGATCGGCCTCTTCGTCTGCAGCAAGACCGAAACGCAACCACGTCGGCGCATAATCGAACTTACGGACGAGAATATGATGGCGGCAAAGATGCGTATATATGTCCGCGGCGCGCTCGTCGACAACAAGCGCGAATAATCCGATGCCCCCGCCGACGGTGAGGCCGGCCCCCGTTAAGATAGCATCCAGCGCGGCCCGACGGCTGAAAATATGCCGGCGAATGTCAATCGTGTCGCCGGACATCAGCGACGCGGCCAGCGACAG
>JAGWJK010001106.1 GCA_028865845.1 Rhizobiaceae bacterium | reverse complement strand
GGAAATATCCAAAGGACACCCTGTCGGTTGATAAAGGGGAATATCCGCGCGCCCGGCCGGACGCGCGTGGGATTGCGGCGCCGCGCTTACGAAGCGGCGACGGGGTCGACGCGGATCGGCAGCTGGTTGAGCCCGATGGTGAATTTTTCCAGGTCGAAATCGTCGGAGCCACCACCCGGATAGAGCGGGCCGGAGACGACGCCGCGGGAGTAGAAGATCGTGTTGGTCTTGCCCTGCGGCGCATCGTTGCGCTCGATCTTGATCGCCATGTTGTTGATGTTCAGCGGATCGCCGAAGGTGCGCAGGATGATCTGGCCGTCGTCATCGGAGATGGAGGCGACTTCGAGCTGCGGATCGCCGGCGTTGGAAACACCCTTCTGCTTCTGTTGAACCGGCTCGTCCAACGTATTGTAATTGTTGATCGTCGAGTCCGAACCGAAATCGCCGATATTGCCGACTTTGCCGACCTGCACCCAGGTGAGCGCTGCATAGGCGCTGGCGGTCAGATCGGTGTTCTGGGCAGTCTCGCATACATAGACCTTGGAGCCCTTCTTGGTACTTTTGTTCGCCATGGATCATCTCTCCGGTTCAAAGGCGGTGTAGGGAATGGTGACCGGTATCTGCACGCGGTCATCCTCTTGGATTGGGCTTGAAGCCCACGGCTCGGCACTGATCGTGATCTTCACGTCAGAGGCGAGCAGCGTCTTGTTGTTGAAATGCTCGATCACCATGTCGCTCGCATCGAGCGGCTTGATGAGCCCGGCGCCGGCCTTCCAATAGACCGACACTTGCAGAAACCCGCGCTTCTGCTGTGGATCGTCGCCGAGCGTAACTTGCCGCGTTCGGTTGGGCAGGAAGCTGCCCGCGAGGTAATTGTCGGGCTTGGCCTGTCCCGTCGGCGGAAAGCCGACGCCTGGCTGAGCGATCGCCAAGGCCGGGCTGAAGGCAAGCGTTGCCAGATGGTCCAGCAGCGCCGCCAGGATGATTGCGTCCGTTCCTGTCGCCATAAGGTTTGCCTGTTTGTTGATGGTATGAGTTCTGAGAGGGCAAGGCCCTACTTGGTCTCGGTAGCCGCCTGCTCGACGATGTCAGGCCATCGCTGCGCGGCCAGCCGCACCATGCCGTATCCGTTACGGCTGTTGACACCGTATTCGACCTTAGCCGCATAAGGTGCGGTGAAGCCCATGTAGATCGAGCCGCCGAAGGGTATGCCGAGGATCGCCTGGCTGAAGGCGCCGGCATCGAATCCGTCACCGGTCGAAACTGCGGCCCGCATCACCGGCATCGACGAGCCCGAGGCCTGAAACGAGGCCGCGAGCGCGCCGTTGGGCTCCGGCGTCCCAGCGACGACGGCCTCTGCCAGGCGTTCGGACGAAAGATGCACCACATCCTCCATCGTCTGCTTGGTCCGGCGGACCCAATCGGCGACGGATGATGAGAAAGACGAAGAGGACATGCGCCCAACTCCTTGCGATGACTCTGCTTTAGGACGCCGACCCCGACCGGGTGAAATCGAGCAATATCCGCGCACCGTAATGTGCCCGGACGTATCCGCGCCCATCACCTCGACCCTGCGCTCTCGCCCCCGTCAGCAGCTCCGCGTTACGAGCGCCGATAACGACAGGCTTCCGGCCCAGGGCTTCGATCAGCCGGGCGAGCAGCCATAGGGCAAGAGCGCCTCGAAGCCTTTGGAAGGCCTGCGAGAACGTCAGGGGGTTCGGTTGCATGGTCACTCAAGCCTGGCCGCGCGCCTGAATCTGCCAGAAGACGACGGTTCCGGCCGGCGACAGCGACGTAATGGAGATAACGGCATGCTCGGCGCCGTCGATCACCAGCCTGTCGGAGAGATCGGGCGTCACGGCCAGGTCTTGCGTCGAGAGATAGACCATCCGGTCGCCACTCAGGATCAGCGTGTTGTCGACGAATTGTTGGTCATAGTCGAGCGCAACCAGCAGACAAGCGTAATCCTCGACCGTCTGCTCGGGATCATAGTCCGGACCGGTCGCCGTAACGCGCCGCAATTTGCCCGGCTGACCGAACCGCTTGATCAGACGCTCGGCAGTGGCCCGGGCGCCGGCATAGTCAAATCCCGTCATCGATCACACCACCAGAATGCCGGGCAAAACCGGACGCAGAAACGGATAGAGCAAGACATCAAGCACGGT
>JAGWJK010001105.1 GCA_028865845.1 Rhizobiaceae bacterium | reverse complement strand
CGTCCGCGCACCGACGACGGTTGAGGACGCAGGCCGCGAAGAACGCGTCAAGATGACCCGCCTGCGCCAGACCATTGCCCGTCGCCTGAAGGACGCGCAGAACACCGCCGCCATGCTCACCACCTACAATGAGGTGGACATGAAGGCCGTCATGGACCTGCGCAACAAGTACAAGGATGTCTTCGAGAAGAAGCACGGCGTAAAGCTCGGCTTCATGGGCTTCTTCACCAAGGCCGTCACGCACGCGCTGAAGGAACTGCCCGCCGTTAACGCCGAAATCGACGGCAACGACATCATCTACAAGAACTACTGCCACATCGGCATGGCTGTCGGCACCGACAAGGGCCTCGTCGTTCCTGTCATCCGCGATGCCGACCAGATGTCGATCGCCGAAGTCGAGAAGGAACTCGGCCGCCTGGCAAAGGCTGCCCGCGACGGTTCGCTGTCGATGGCCGATATGCAGGGCGGCACCTTCACCATCACCAATGGCGGTGTCTATGGTTCGCTGATGTCCTCGCCGATCCTGAACGCGCCGCAATCGGGCATTCTCGGCATGCACAAGATCCAGGAGCGTCCGGTCGCCATCGGCGGCCAGGTCGTCATCCGCCCGATGATGTATCTCGCGCTTTCCTACGATCACCGCATGGTCGACGGTAAGGAAGCGGTGACTTTCCTCGTGCGAGTCAAGGAAAGCCTGGAAGATCCGGAGCGTCTGGTTCTCGATCTCTAAGGGAGCGACCGGCTATGCGGAAATGGCCCATGCGGACGATCGGCGCATTTCTATGCGCGGTCGCCGCATGGCGCTCGTTCCCTGCATCGGCGGCAAACTGGGATCCGGCCAAGGTCAGCAGCAATTTCGAGCTGGTGTCCCTCGATGATGCGGAGCTGACCGCGCGTTCGATTAAGGTTTACCACATGGGTAACCTCGAGCTGACCTCCGGTCACATCGTCGCTGCCGATCCGCTGGTCGAGCCGGATCGGCCACCGCTGGTGCGGACGGTGCAGCCGGGTGACTATGCAGTGACGCTCTACGAGGCTTCGGGGCGGATCGCTGGCGCAAGCCTGCGCTTTGCAGACGGCAAGCCGGTTCGCTGGGAGCTGGCGACGATTGCCGGGCAGGACGTGCAGACCCTGAAGAACGACGAGTTTTTCGGCTATGCCGTCGATGCCGGTCTCGGCTGCTACATGGATGCCGATACCTACAAGCTCATGCAGGTGCGCGAAGAGCGGGTTCAGGCCGAAGAGGATTCCACCGACGTCAACTACTATGATGATGTCGTGGCACCGGAAATTGCGGTCAATGACGATAAATACGTCATGCATCGACCCGTGCATGACAAGCGTGGCAATGTTGCGATTTTCTGGAGCGGCTGGGGCGATGGCGTCTATCCGGTCTTTTGGGGGCTGGATGCCAACGATCGCCCGCTGGTGCTCTTCACCGATTTCCAGGTGATCGAAAATGCCGACGGCCGGCAAAAACCGGGAGCGAACTGAGATGACAGCAAGCCGTGCGATTGGGTGTTTCAACCCGCTGCATGTCGCGATGATGGCTTTCACGGCAATGCCGGCCATGGCCATGGCGGATGAGTGCGTGCAGGAAAAAGCGATCTATGGCGACATGGACGATGCTTACGAACTTCGCTTCGAGCCGGTCGGCTCCGAAGCGGCGGTGACCAGCAACCGCTTCAAGTTTTCCGTCCGCAATACGTCCGTGGTCGCGGATGGCATCGTCATGCGCACGGATGACCAGATGCGCGCCAACGGCATGATCATGTTCAATTGCCCGGAAGGTGATGTAACCGGCGCCGATATCCGCGCCTGCACGGTCTGGCAGGGGATGATCTACGCCTCCGACATGGCCGGCAATATCAGCGCCTTGCCGATGGAAGGCGCCGATGCAGCAGCCCGGTTGTTCCTGCCGGCGCTTGGGCCGTCGATCCAGGAATCCGCCATCTGGGGCAAAGGCAAGGCGACGGTTGCCCCCTGGGATGTTTTGACTTTGAAAGGATGCGGCGAATGACTGGCAAATCTCCTGTCCTCCTCGTCACCGGCGGCAGCCGCGGCATAGGTGCCGCGGTCTCGCGCGGTGCGGCAAAACAAGGCTGGGCGGTGGCGGTCAATTACGCGTCGAACAAGGCGGCCGCAGAAAGCGTCGTTGCCTCGATC
>JAGWJK010001104.1 GCA_028865845.1 Rhizobiaceae bacterium | reverse complement strand
CGCGCCATGGTGGCACCTACATCCACCTTGTTGACGAGGGATTGACCGAGATCGAGATGCAGCAGGCGCCAAAGGAATTGGCCGTATTGCACGATCAGCGGCTGATCGAGTCCGAGGGCTCTTCGAGCATTTTCGATTGCTTCCGCACCGGCCCTGTCTCCCAACATGGCGACGACGGGATCACCGGGCAGCAAACGCATGGCGAAGAAAACGAAACTGAAGACGAGAAAGGCGGTCAAGATCGCTTCTCCCGCCCGTTTAAGGACAAAGCCTAGCAATTCTAGTTCCCCTGACAGGTGGTGCCGGTTGATGGCGGGACCGGGCATAACAGGCCCGACCCCTTGACCGATTAGCTATCGGTGAGTTTCGCGGTCGAATATTCGAACTGGCCGTACCCGCTGACCGGTTTATATCCGAGATCGATTTTCCCTTGGAATGCGGTGATGATCGGCGCGGTCTGCAGCGTGATCAACGGCACGTCCTTCAACACCTGCAACTGCGCTTGCTTGAGGTAGTCGAGTTGTTTGGCGGCATCCGGTTCCGCGACGGCTTTGGCAACCAGATCGTCGATATTGCCGCCCACCTCGCCATAGTGCGAGAAATTGCGCAGCGAAGAGGGTTTGCCGACAGCCGCCTGTTTCGACAGGAACTCGTTTAGAACCTGCGGGGCAGTCGGCTCCATGGCGGTCGACAATTCGACGATCGTACCGCGATCCTGGCGGATATTGGCTTGGTAGCTGGCATGGTCCTGAACCTGCAGGTTCAGATTGACGCCGATCTTGCGCAGCATGTCCTGCACCATGAGCATGTTGGTCTTGTAATCGTCGCGCTCACTGATGATCGCGTCCATGGAGAAGCCATTGGGAAAACCGGCCTCCGCCAGCAGGGCCTTTGCCTTCTCGGGGTTGTAGTCGTAGCGCAGCTCCGGCGGGATATCGGTGGCTTTGAGAGCCCCGAAAAATTCCTCGGGAACGATAGCCGGAAGATCGCCGTGGACGATGCCGAAGGCTTTTGCCCATTGGTTGCGATCGATGGCGTAAGCCAGCGCCTGGCGGACTTTGAGGTTGTCGAGCGGCTTGACCGTCATGTTGAAGGAAATGAACTGCAGACTTCCCGGCAGCAGCGTGTTGATAATGGCATCCGGGTTTTGCGCCTGCATGTTCGTGACCCATTTCGGATCGCGATCACCGCCCGTGACATCGAGCTCGCCGCCGATAAAGGCGATCGTAGCGGCATTGTTGTCGGGGATATAGCGCATCTCAAGCTCGTCAAGCGGTGGACGACCGCCAAAGTAGCCATCGAAAGCCTTCAGGATGATCGCTTCCTGCGGGCGGTATTCGGAGAATTCGAAGGCGCCGCTACCCACCGGCTGGAAACCGAATTTTTCGCCGAGTTCTTCGACGGCCTTCTTCGGCACAATGAACCGCCCGAATCCGGGGATCAGGGCTTCGACATGGAAGAACGGATCGGTTGCCTTCAGATTGAAGCGGACGGTGAGGGGATCGACGACATCGATACTGTCGATCGATTTGAAACTGGCGCCGTGCACGCCGCCAAGCTTCGGGTCCATCTGCCGTTCGAACGAAAATTTGACGTCTTCGGCCGAGACTTCACCGTAGCCTTTTTGCCACTTCACGCCCGGGCGAAGGTGGAAGGTCCAGGTTTTGCGGTCTGGGGAAATATCCCAGCTTTGCGCAAGAACTGGCTGCAGCTTGTCCAATTCGACATCGAGCGTGCCGCGGGGAGGGGCAACGAGAGAATTGAATATCTGCAGCGCGACGGTCTCATCGTCGCCGGTCTTGGTCATGGCCGGATCGACCGAGCCGATATCGCGCGATCCCAGACGAATGCTGATCCGCTTGGGATCGCCAGCGGCAAAAGCGTTGGGCATATGGGCCATCATGGCGGCTATGCCGATGCCCGCCAACAGCGTGCGGCGGGTGATGCCGGCTGTGACGCCCGCATCGTGCGGTGGCGTAAGCTCTGTTTTCTTCGTCATGTTCGTTGTCCTCCTCCAGCTACTTCGAACGTTACTCGATCACGAAATGCTCCAGCGTATTTCGTTTGATCATCTCCCAATCGTATTCGACGCCGAGACCGGGGCGATCGGGTACAGCAAAGCATCCGTCCGCGCCGACATCGTCGAGCAGATCCGAATAGCCATCCCGATA
>JAGWJK010001103.1 GCA_028865845.1 Rhizobiaceae bacterium | reverse complement strand
CGGGTCGAGCGCGCCGACCGGGTCCTGGAACACCATCTGCACCATCTCGCCATGCCGCTTGCGCGAGACGGCGCGGGTGCCGGTCAAATCGTTGCCGGCTATGCTGATGCGCCCCGCTTTGGGACCGGCGGCATCGACGATCGCGCGGGCGAGCGTTGATTTGCCCGATCCGGTCTCGCCGACGATTGCCAGCGTCTCGCCGCGGGCAATCTCGAACGAGACATGATCGACCGCCGACACCATGCCGCGTCCGAACAATCCGCGTCGGACCGGAAACTCCTGCACGACATCGTCGCAGACGAGCAGACGTTCCGGCTTTGCTACGGGGTTTGGTCGTATCTCGGTGACGACGGCCGCGCGCCGTCTGGCAATCTCCGTTGACGGTCCGGGGAAAAAGCACAGGGCTTCGTGTTTTTCGCCGAGAGCGGCAAGGGGTGGGGTCTCCCTGCGGCATATCTCTTCCGCACGCGGGCAGATCGGCGCGTAGGCGCATCCGACCCGTGTCGTACGCAGGCGATAGGGCAGCGTCGGCATCGGTTCGGGCAATTCGCCGGTGAAGCCCGGCATGGCGCGCAAGAGTGCCTGTGTGTAGGGCATGGCGGCGGTGTGAAAGAGGCCGTTCGAGGGCAGACGTTCCACCAGCCGTCCCTGGTACATCACCATGACATTGTCGACGCGCGAGGCAGCGAGTGACAGGTCGTGGGTGATGAGCACCATGGCAACGCCCAATTGTTTGCGCAGGCTCTGCAGCAGATCCATGATCAGCGCCTGCGTGGTCACGTCCAGCCCCGAGGTCGGCTCGTCGCAAAAGATGATCTTCGGCGCGCAGGCAATCGCAACGGCGATGACGACGCGCTGGCGCATGCCGCCGGAAAGCTGGTGCGGAAAGGCGTGGAAACGCTCCTCCGGATCGGCGATCCCGACCGCGCGCAACAGTTCTAGTGCGCGGGCCTCGGCTTCCTTGCGGCTGTAGCGAGGGCGGCGGCCTTCGACCCTGTACATAGCTTCGGCGATCTGCGCGCCGATGCGCATGGAAGGATTGAGCGCCCGCGTCGGGTCCTGGAAGACCAGCGACGCTACGTTGGAGATATATTTCCGCCGCCGTTTGCGCGGCATCGTCAGCAGCTCCTCGCCGTCGAGCCTGATCGAACCCTCGACGACGAAGCGGCGGTCGTCGAGCAAGTCGAGGACGGCGCGGGTGCTGACCGATTTGCCGGCGCCGGACTCGCCGACGATGGCGATCGCCTCGCCGTGCTCGACCGAATAGCTGACATTGTCGAGGATGGTGACGTCGCCGGGCACGCGCTTCAGGCGCACCGTCAGGTTTTTGATCTCGAGGATCGGGCCGCGATGTGCCGAAACTGCCGGCGTCGGCGCAAGTTCGCGCAGGGTGGTGGACGGGTGTGCTGCTGTCATCTGTCGAGTGCCAATCGCCGGCGGAAACCGTCGGACAGGAGTGTGATGGCGAGCACGGTGACGAACAGCGCAGCCGCCGGGATGTAGATCAACATCGGGTCGCGCGACAGATAGGGCTGGGCGTCGGCGATCAGGTTGCCCCAGCTCGGATCGGGAATCCTGATGCCGAGGCCGAGAT
The DNA here is from genome assembly GCA_028865845.1 of Rhizobiaceae bacterium. Taxonomy (GTDB): domain Bacteria; phylum Pseudomonadota; class Alphaproteobacteria; order Rhizobiales; family Rhizobiaceae; genus Rhizobium. Next base: position 579 of record JAGWJK010001103.1, on the reverse strand, counting down.
AGCTGAGGCCGGCCTCGACCACCATGGCGCTGCCGATGTTGAAGACCGCCAGCGAGATCAGTGGCGGAATGATGTTGGGGATCACGTGCACGAAGACGATCTTGACCTCGGACATGCCGCAGGACCGCGCCGCGACGATATAGTCAAAATTGCGCACGCGGATCGTCTGGCCCCGCGCCAGGCGGCCGAAACCTGAGACGGTGAACAACGCGATAGCGATCATCGTGTGGAAGACCGATGGCCCGAGATAGGAAGCGATCGCGAGTGCGATAATCAAGGACGGGAAAGCATAGAGCGCGTCGAAAATGCGCATGATCGCAGCTTCGAATATGCCGCCGAACACGCCGGCGATTGCGCCCAGCGTCATACCGACCACGAACCCCATGCCGGTTGCGACAATGCCCACCAGGATCGAGACCTGTCCGCCGTAAAGCAGGCGCGACAACAGGTCGTTGCCGAGATTGTTGGTGCCGAGCGGATGGCCCGGCGAGCCGATCGGCAGCAGGCCCTGGCGCAGGCTGCCGATATTGGGATCGGGCAAGCCAAGGACGATGGGGCCGAAGAAGCAGGCGAGCACAA
>JAGWJK010001102.1 GCA_028865845.1 Rhizobiaceae bacterium | reverse complement strand
GGTCGAACCGCCTCAGCCACAGCAAGCAGAGGCCTATGTCGAACAGGTCGCGCCACCGATTGAGGAAGAGCCGCGTCCTGTCGTCGAGCCCGCCCCCGTGGTTGCTGCCGAGCCCGCCTATGTCGCGCCGCAGAAGGTGCCTGTGGTTCACGCGCAGGACGATGTTATCAGCCAGGTCGAGGAGATCTGGGCAGAGGTTGCAGCCCCGTCGAAACGGCCTGAGCCCGAGCCGGTGATGCCGGCCGCCGCCTTTGCGCCGGCCGCCTTCGGTCATGCCGTCGAGGCGCCGCCGGCCGTTGCGCCGCGCGCGCCGGTATCCGACAAGGGTTTCGCCTGGGATGCCGACGTGTTCGAGGAATTGCAGTCGGCACCGCCGCCGCCGGTCAAGCAGGCGCAGCCGCCCAAGCAGATGTCGGACAATGCCTTTGACGATGTCGATCTTTTCGCGGAGGTACATTCGCCGAAGGCTGCTCCAAAGAGCGAGCCTGCCAATGACGGCTGGCGCGAGCTCAAGGAACTCGCCGGCTTCGACAAATATGTCGAGGAGAGCCGCGGTAACGGTAATACCATGCCGCCGGATCTCGATCAGGCGATGGCAGCAAAGCTGCAGGGCAGAAGCTACCGGATGGAGCCGAAGCCGCGCCGCCGTATCAGCATCACCGGCATCGTGCTGACGCTCGTTGGCCTGGCGATCGTCGGCGGTGGTGGTTATGCCGCCTGGCTGAACCGCGCGGCGCTGAACAAGATGGTCACGGACCTCATCAGCTCCGCGCCGAAGACCGCAGCCAACAACAGCGCGCCGCAGACGGCCAATAATTCGCCAGCCGCGACGAAGCCGGCGACCTCGACGCCCGCTGCAACGACGCCAGCCACCACTGCGCCTGCCACCAATTCGCAGGCGGCCGCAACGCCTCCGGCCACTAATCCGGTCCAGGGCAATACCGCGCCTGCGCAAACGCCTGCCGCGGCCAATACCAATGTCGCCTCGCTCGACAACGATCCGAATACGGTCAACACCAAGTTTACCCAGCGCCTGTTGGCCAACGGTTCGGAAGTGGATGATGGTCCGGCCACCGTTGGCGGACAACCCGGCGTCGCCGAAGGCAAGTCGGTGGCCGAGCAGAACGTCGCTTCTGCCGCGCCTGCCGCAGCAGCGGCAACTACACCGGCAGCCAGTGCGAATGCCGCACAGGCACAGACCGCGCCTGCAACTGCACCGGCTGCGACCCCGCAGGCAAACGACCAGCAGACACAGACAGCACCGGCTACCCAGCCACCGCCTGCCGCCGACCAGCAGGCCTCAGCCGCTCAACAGCAGCCGCCAGCGACGCAGCAACAGCCAGCCGCCGATCAGCAGCAGGTGGCGCCGGCGACCGATGGACAGAAGGTCTTCCTCTACGAAGAGCGTCTTGGCCAGACATCGCCGACCGCTTTCCAGGGTACTGTCACCTGGTCGCTGCAGGAGGGCAAAGGCGAGGATGGCCGGCCTGAACCTTCCGTTCAAGGCCTGATCACCGTGCCCGAGCGCGGATTGACCGCAACGATCACGCTGTCGCGCAATACCGACTCGTCGCTGCCGGCAAGCCATCTGGTCGAGCTTGCCTTCCAGGTGCCGCCGAACTTCGAGGGCGGCGCTATCGACAGCGTCCAGCGCATCGCGCTCAAGGCGACCGAGCAGGATCGCGGCGATGCCCTGATCGGCGTTCCGGCAAAGGTTACCGACGACGTCTACATGGTGGCGCTCAACGACTTCCCGGATGCGCGCAAGACCAACATGGATCTCCTGAAGAGCCGCAACTGGATCGATATTCCGGTCGTCTATCGCAATGGCCGTCGCGCCCTGCTGACGATGGAAAAGGGTGATGCCGGCACGGACGCTTTCAACAAGGCGATCGGTGAATGGGCCGCCCTCGGCGGCGTCGCGTCCACCGGGCAGTAAGCGCGGAAAACCTCAAGCATTAAAAAAGGCGGGCCTTGCGGTCCGCCTTTTTGTTTGAACTTGTTGTATTGCCTGAACTTGGAGCCGTGCCGCTTATGCGGTGGCTTCGACGACGCGCAAAGCCTTGGCGCGTTCAAGCGCATCCTTCTGAACGGCTTCCTGCACCTTTTCGAAGGCGCGGACTTCGATCTGACGGACGCGTTCGCGGCTGATGTCGAACTCGGCCGATAGGTCT
>JAGWJK010001101.1 GCA_028865845.1 Rhizobiaceae bacterium | reverse complement strand
ATCGACATGCATACCCGCCGCGGCTGGGAAATGGGTCGTGGCTATGAACACTTCATGACCGAGGCATCACGCGTCGAAAACGTCATCGAAGATCGGGACACGTCCTATCGTGACCGGATCATGGCTGCAATCGCGGCCGGCGAACTCACCTGAGCCAATAGCGCGCAGGTAGAATGAACAGGACACCGGCTCCATCACGACCCGAGCCGGGCGCCACTCCCAAATCAGCCGCCCGTTTTGTCTCAACAGAGGCAAACCAGCGCGGGTGGCGCTGACATCGTCATGTCCGAAGGAAGAAACATGAAAGTCTATCTCGCAGGTCCCGAAGTCTTTTTCGCCGACGGCGAAGCGCTCATCCAGCGTAAGCGCGCATTGACGATCGAATACGGTTTCCAACCGAATATCTGGATGGGGGATGCCGAAATCCCGAACGAGAAATTCGGCAGCGGACTCTATATCAGCGCCGCAAACGAAGTCGTCATGCGCGACTCCGATTTCGTCATTGCCAACATCACGCCGTTCCGGGGCTTCGCCGCCGATGTCGGCACCGCTTTCGAACTCGGCTTCATGTGTGCGCTCGACCGGCCGGCCTTCGCCTACAGCAACGATCCACGGCATTACGAAGAACGGATCACCGGTTATTTCGACGGTGCGCTGGCAATTCGGGACGATGGCGTGTTCCGTGCCGATGACGGTCAGATGGTGGAATATCACGATATGGCGGACAATCTTATGCTCGATGGCGGCATCGCAGCCCGAGGCGGCATCGTCGCTCGTCCGAAAAGCGGTCCGGTGCTGCCGCAGGACGATCTTTCGATGTTCGAGGAATGCCTTGCAGCCGCCCGCCGTTTCTTTGACGGTCGATCGGCATGACGGACGCCACCGGCCTTGCCGCCGATATCGCCGCCCGCAAAATCTCCGCCAGGGAACTGACGGAGAATGCCATCCAGGCAATCGAGGAACGCGACGTCGACATGAACGCTGTCGTCGTCCACGCCTTCGAAGCTGCCAGGGCGGCGGCGATCGAGGCCGATACGTTGTTGGCCGCCGGGCAGCGCCTGCCGCTGCTCGGCGTTCCCATCACCATCAAGGAATCCTTCGACGTCGCAACGTTGCCGACAAGCTGGGGGCTTTCGGTCTTTCGCGATGTGATTGCACAGGAGGATGCGGCCTCTGTGGCGAGGCTTCGCAAGGCGGGCGCCATCATCCTCGGCAAGACCAACGTGTCGGAAGGGCTCAACGGCTGGGATGCGAACAATCCCGTCTACGGCCGCACAAACCATCCGCTCAATAGAGACTGGACGCCCGGCGGTTCTTCCGCCGGCGCGGCCGCGGCAGTGGCGGCCGGTCTGTCGGCGCTCGATATCGGCTCGGATCTCGGCGGCTCGATCCGGCTGCCTGCCCACTTCTGCGGGATCTATGGACACAACGCCACGGCCGGCCTGATTCCGCTGCGTGGTCACGTGCTGTCAGGCCGCAAAGCCAGGCTCGACATGTCGGCACCGGGACCGATGGCGCGCAGCGCACGCGATCTGGCGCTCGGCCTGTCGATCATGGCCGGACCCGATGACGACGAGGCGGTGGGATACCGGCTGGATTTGCCGCCGCCGCGCCACACGTCCATCCGGCATTTTCGCGTCCTCGTCATCGATCGCCATCCCGCAGTCGCAACCGATCCGGAAGTGCGCCGTGCTGTTACCGATTTCGCGGCCGAGCTGGCGTCTTTCGGTGCCGGTGTTCGTCCGGCAGAGGGGTTCATTCCCGATCTCAACGTCACGCTCGGTATCTACATGCGCCTTCTCGGCGGTGCGCTTGGTCTTGGTCAAACCCCCGAGGCGGCCAGGGAAACAAGAGCGAAGGTCGATGCGCTTGACCCGGACGACACGTCGATTTCGGCTGCCCGTCTCAGGGCAGGCGTGATCTCCCATGCCGACTGGCTTGGCGCCAACGAGGAGCGCATCAAGCTTCGCTGGCAATGGCGGGAGATTTTCCGCGACTTCGACGCGGTCATCTGCCCCCCTGCCCCGGTTGCAGCACTTTCTCATTCCGATGCCGCGTCGGACATCATCATGATCGATGGGATCAGTACGCATCGTGGCGATCAAGTCGCCTGGGCGTCGATCGCCACGGCGGCCGGCCTGCCGGCAACGGTGATGCCTTATTCGAGCACGCAGG
>JAGWJK010000079.1 GCA_028865845.1 Rhizobiaceae bacterium | reverse complement strand
GGAGGATTGCTGCGCCTTGGAGATATCGACTTCCAGCATCTCCTTGAGATTATCCTTCAGACCGTGACGATCGGTGTAGGTCCGGCAAAGGCGCGAGGCGACCTTGGTGCAGAATACCGGCGCGGTGGTGACACCGAAGGTGTGGAACAGCACCGCGATATCGAAACGGCCATAATGAAAGATCTTCTGGCGTACGGGATCGGCCAGCATGTCGACGAGATTGGGCGCCTCCGTCTGGCCGCGGGCAATGCGAATGATGTCGGCCGAGCCGTCGCCCGGCGAAAGCTGCACCACGCACAGCCGATCGCGGCGCGGAATGAGGCCGAGCGTTTCCGTATCGATCGCAATGGCGCCGGTATAGCGGACTGCATCGGCAGTGGAAATATCGCCTTCGTGATAGCGGATGGTGGCAGCCATGAAACTCTCCCGGCACTCTGCAAACTGAACTCTTTTCGCCCTGTTCTATAAAACAGACAGGGAAACGGCGAAACGGCAAGCAACTTAAAATGTCGGCGGCGTATTGATCCATAGCAATATCGTCTCGCCATCGTGGCGATTGCGCCAGGAATGATAACGGCGGCTCTCGAAATAAAGCGAATCGCCCGGAGAAAGATCGAAGAACTGGTCGCTGTCGAGCACCAGTTCCAGCCGGCCGGACAGCACGTGAATGAATTCCTCGCCATCGTGGCGATAAGCGCCTTCGCTCGCAGCCCCCGGCGCCAGCACGAAACGGTGGCAATCCATCATCGTCCGCCCTTCGGCGAGCAGTTGCACGGTGACGCCGGGCGTCGTTTCCGGCCAGGCCCGCCACTCGCCGGCCCTGATCAGCGCCGGGACATCGTCGCGCTCCTCCCCCGACAGCCGCGACACGGTCGTCCCGTAATAATCGGCGAGATCGTGAAGGGTCTTGAAGCTGACACCCTGCGACGTCCGTTCCAGGGTCGAGAGCGTCGAAGAGGTCATGCCCATATCGGCTGCGACCTGCTCCAACGTCTTGCCAGCGCCGTGACGAAGCGCCCTCAGCTTTCGACCGATATCGGAAGGGGTCGGCGGCTCGCCATTGTCGACAGTCGTAGAAGCATCTTCCAGCTCCAATGCTTCGCGAATGGCAGCCGGATTGAGGCCGCGCTCGGCGCGGAACCAGGCTATCCGTTTCAATCGCGCCACATCCTCGGCGCTATATTGCCGATGACCGGTCTCGGACCGGCTCGGAATCACCAGGCCCTGGCTTTCCCATAGCCGCAACGTCGATGCCGACACGCCAGCCAGCCGCGCCGCCTCCGCCACCTTGTAGCGCACAGGCTCCATTCCGCTCATTCCGCCAATCGTTCCTGATGCCGTCTTTTCACGTTGCTTAGCACGGTTCGACAGCCTCCGTGAGCCTTGCCGTTGCAGTTGCGGGGATTCTTGTCATCGGCACAAAATCCCGCTTGAAATCCTGCATTAAAAATGTAGGAATTTTCACATTCTTTGCAGAATTTCTGCAAATTATCTTTCCCATCTTTGGCAGAGGAGCCAGCCGAATGTCCGCCGCGACCCTGACTGATCGAAAAAATGCCGCTATTTCCCGCGGCGTCGGGATGACCACGCAGGTCTATGCCGACCGGGCGGAAAATGCCGAGATCTGGGATAAGGAAGGGCGCCGATACATCGACTTTGCCTCGGGCATCGCTGTGGTCAACACCGGCCATCGCCATCCGCGCGTCATCGCCGCCGTCAAGGATCAGCTCGATCGCTTCACGCACACCTGCCATCAGGTGGTCCCTTACGAAAATTACGTCCATCTCGCCGAGCGGCTGAATGCGCTGACGCCCGGCGATTTCGCCAAGAAGACGATTTTCGTCACGACCGGCGCAGAAGCTGTCGAAAATGCGGTGAAGATCGCCCGTGCGGCCACCGGTCGGTCGGCGGTGATCGCATTCGGCGGCGGGTTTCATGGCCGCACCTTCATGGGCATGGCGCTGACCGGCAAGGTGGTGCCCTATAAGGTCGGCTTTGGTTCGATGCCATCAGACGTCTTCCACGCACCGTTTCCGGTGCCGCTGCATGGTGTCAGCGTCGAGCAATCGATCGCCGCGCTGAAGAAGCTTTTTGCCGCCGATGTCGACCCCCAACGAGTCGCCGCGATCATCATCGAACCGGTGCAGGGTGAAGGTGGTTTCTATCCGGCGCCGCCGGCCTTCCTCAAGGCCCTGCGTGAACTTTGCGACCAGCACGGCATGTTGCTGATCGCCGACGAGGTCCAAACCGGCTTTGCCCGCACCGGCAAAATGTTCGCTATGGATCACCATGAGGTCGCCCCGGACCTCATCACCATGGCAAAAAGCCTTGCCGGCGGCTTCCCGCTCGCCGCCGTCACCGGCCGTGCCGAGATCATGGATGCACCGGGACCGGGCGGTCTCGGCGGCACCTACGGCGGCAATCCCCTCGGCATCGCGGCCGCCCATGCCGTGCTCGACGTCATTGCCGACGAAGACCTTTGCAACCGCGCCAACCAAGTCGGTTCGCGGCTGAAACAAAGGCTCGAATCCCTGCGCGACAAAGTGCCTGAAATCGCCGATATCCGCGGCCCCGGCTTCATGAATGCCGTCGAGTTCAACGACGCGACGACGAAGCTGCCAAGCGCGGATTTTGCCAACAAGGTGCGTCTCATCGCGCTCGACAAGGGCCTGATCCTGCTCACCTGCGGCATCCACGGCAACGTCATCCGCTTCCTCGCACCGATCACGATACAGGACGGCGTCTTCAGCGAGGCGCTCGACATTCTCGAGGCGTCGATGCTGGAGGCGCACGCCGCGTCCTAATCGCGTTGCCGGCAGGCCTTCCGATCAAAATGCCCGGCGGCGGCGTCGGGCAGCCAATCTTTTTCCGGAGCGTATATCCATGGCCTTCACCACCGCCCTGACCAAGCATGTTCCCTTCTCGTCACCCTTCCTGCGCGATGCCGGCTACATAAACGGCGTCTGGACGGCAGGCGGGGCGACGAAGACCTTCGATGTCATCAATCCCGCGACCGGCGAAGTGCTCGCCAGCCTGCCCGACATGGGTGCCGCAGAGACGACGGCGGCGATCGACGCGGCCTATGCGGCACAGCCGGCCTGGGCAGCACGGCCTGCCAAGGAACGCGCTGCACTCCTGCGCAGGTGGTTCGACCTGATGGTTGCCAATGCCGATGAGCTGGCGGCGATCCTTACCGCCGAAATGGGCAAGCCGCTGCCGGAAGCCCGCGGCGAAATCCTCTACGCCGCCTCCTATGTCGAATGGTATGCGGAAGAGGCGAAGCGCATCTACGGCGAAACCATCCCGGCGCCGTCGAACGACAAGCGCATGATGGTCATCAAGCAGCCGGTCGGCGTCGTCGGCACAATCACGCCCTGGAACTTTCCCGCCGCCATGATCGCCCGAAAGATTGCACCGGCGTTGGCCGTCGGCTGCACGGTCGTCTCCAAGCCTGCCGAGCAGACGCCGCTGACGGCGATCGCGCTTGCCGTTCTCGCCGAAAAAGCCGGAATTCCGGCCGGCGTTTTCAATCTCGTCGTCGGCCTCGACGGACCGGCGATCGGCCGGGAGCTCTGCGGCAATCCGAAGGTCCGCAAGATCAGCTTCACCGGTTCGACCGAAGTGGGGCGCATCCTGATGCGGCAATGCGCCGACCAGATCAAAAAGGTCAGTCTGGAGCTCGGCGGCAACGCACCCTTCATCGTCTTTGACGACGCAGATCTCGACGCCGCCGTCGAAGGTGCCATCGCCTCGAAATATCGCAATGCCGGCCAGACCTGCGTCTGCGCCAACCGCCTCTACGTGCAATCCAACGTCTACGATGCCTTTGCCGCCAAGCTTGCGGCCAAGGTAGCCGAACTTTCGGTCGGCGACGGCTTCAAGGCCGGGGTTACCATCGGGCCATTGATCGACGACCAGGCCATCGCCAAGGTCGAGGATCACGTTCACGATGCCCTCTCCAAGGGCGCCAAGGTTTTGACCGGCGGTAAGCGCATCGAGGGCGCAGGCACCTTCTTCACGCCGACGATCCTGACCGGCATCGACAAGAGCATGAAAGTCGCGCGCGAGGAGACCTTCGGCCCGGTGGCGCCGCTCTTCCGTTTCGACACCACCGAGGACGTGATCGCGCAGGCGAACGACACCGAATTCGGCCTTGCCGCCTATTTCTTTGCCGGTGATCTCAAGAAGGTCTGGCGTGTCGCCGAGGCATTGGAATACGGCATGGTCGGCATCAATACCGGCCTGATGTCCGCCGAGACCGTTCCCTTCGGCGGCATCAAGCAATCCGGCCTCGGCCGCGAAGGTTCGCGGCACGGCGCGGACGATTATCTTGAAATGAAATATCTCTGCATCGGCAATCTATAGCCGGCAAATTATCTAAAAGGGTCAGGTCGACGTAATATGGACCTGACCTTTCCAGAGCCGGGCCGCGGTCAACCTGCCCGAGCGAAAAGCACCGGTATCGATATTGAGCCGAAGACCCTGTGTTTCGGGGTCTACTACCGGCGTGTGGCCGTGGACGATCAGTTTCGGCAGCGGCTGGGCGCTGTCGTAGAAACGCGAGCGGATGAAGACGAGATCGTCGTCTTCCTGTTCCTCGATCGGCTTTTCCGGATCGATACCGGCGTGCACGAACAAGGCCTGCGGCGTATCGAGGAGGATCGGCAGCCGCCGCAGGAATGCGAGATGATCGTCGGGCAGCCAGGTGCGAAGGAAAATATCGAGCTTCTTTGGCTTGGGATATTGCTGCCGAAGCTTGTTTATATCCGCGCCGTAGGAGGCGAGCGTCGCCTCGGCCCCAAGCGCCAGCCAGTCCTCCAGGGCCAGTTCGCCATCGGCATAGGCCAGCATCGCCAGCTCATGATTTCCGGTAAGGCAGATCCGATCGAAACCGCTGGGCGGCGAGGCCATCAGCCGGCTGACCACCTGGGCGGATGCCGGGCCGCGATCGATATAGTCGCCGAGCATGACGATCAGCTTGCGGCCGGGAAAACCGGCCGCGTCGGTGACGATCTTCCGTTCAAGCGCGCTCAGGAGATCATAGCGGCCATGGACGTCGCCGATGACATAGGTCGGAATGCGCGAAATATCGAGTTGCTCGCGCAGCCGGCGCTGACCGAAGCTGCGGGCCATCTTTTCCCGGATTCCAATTACCGCCATGAAACCGCCTCATCGACCTGTCGCCATTCACCCCACTCAACGTCGCTTAAGCACAAATAGTCGAAAAACGACAATTCTTTGCCAACACCGGGAATAAACTCCACCGCATGACGTCTACCTCGGCAGGATCGTTCGAGGACATGCAGATGTTGCGGCAAAGCGTCCCGAATGAATAGCATTCGCCCGGTGAAAGTTGACATGACATATCCACAATTCTATCGCGCTCACCACCATCTGGAGGTTTTTTGATGACCAGGACGTTTACCGCGCTGAGCCTTGCCACAATCCTTGCCCTTGGCGTTGCCGGTCAAGCCTTTGCCCATGCGCATCTGAAATCGTCGGCCCCGGCCGATAAAAGCACGGTCACGGGCTCGCCGAGCGAGCTGGACCTGACGTTTACCGAAGGCCTGAACCTGAAATTCAGCGGCATCAAAGTCACCGGCCCCGACAAGGCCCTGGTGAAGCTTGGCGACGGCATGCTGATGCAGAAGGATACCGTCCTGATGGTTCCGATCGCCGAAAAACTCGCTGCCGGCACCTATACTGTCGAATGGCATGCCCTCTCGACCGACGGCCATAAGACCAATGGCAACTACACCTTCATAGTAAGACCTTGATCGATCCCGACACAGCGCTTGAGGCGTGCCGGTTCTTCCACGATGCATCGCTGATGCTTCTCTGGGGCGCCTCGGCCTTTCTATGCCTTCTAGTGCCGACGATGCTTGCCGGCAGGGTCTGGCGCCTGTTCGGCATCGCGCCTTTTGTCCTTTCGCTGATCGCCGGCGTAACGACGGTGCTGTCGCTGCCGCTGGAAGCCGCCACCATCGGCAGCGGCTGGAGCGATGCCCTCGATCCCGGCACTGTCCATGACATCCTTTTCGAAACGACCGTCGGAACCGCCTGGCAGATCCAGGCCGCGGTCGCCCTCGTGCTCGTTCTCGTTTTCCTTCTTCCGCGTCGCCTACGACCGGCAGGAATCATGCTCGGCTCCGGCCTCGGCCTTGCTGGCCTCGTCTTTACCGGACACGCTTCGATGCATGAAGGCTGGCTGCAGGTCGCACACCGCGCCAATGACGTCGTACACGTCCTGACCGGCGGCGGATGGCTCGGCGCGCTCGTGCCGCTCATCCCAATTCTCAGGTTGCTCGGCGACAGCGAATGCCGGGCGGAGGCGCTGCTGGCACTTCGCCGCTTCTCCACTGTCGGCCACGGCGCGGTAGCACTGGTCATCGTTTCCGGCATCGTCAACACGATGCTGATTCTCAAACACCTGCCGACGGAATGGTCGTCGCCCTACCAGGCGCTGCTTGCCGCAAAGATCGCTCTCGTCGCCGGCATGAGCGCGCTCGCGATCGTCAACCGCTATGTCTTCGTGCCGCGGATCGGCCGCGAGCACGAGCGGATGTTGAATGCGATCCGTCTCGGCAGCATCGCGGAAATCGTGCTCGGCATTGCCGTGATTGCGCTGGTGGCGATTTTCGGTATGCTCGAACCGGTATGACCGTCAGGCCGACAGCGCCTTGACGACGGATTGAACCGCCTCGGCGTCCGGCGTCTTCGGCCTGTATTCCAGACCGACCCTTCCGTCGTAGCCGTTCGAAAACAACCAGTTCAGGCGCTCCGCCAGATCGATCTCGCCGGTGCCGGGATCGTTGCGGCCAGGATGATCGGCAACGTGGACATGCACGATACGGTCGACGCGGCCGGCGACGACATCTTCGGTGCGCTCGCCCATGACGGCGGAATGATAGATATCGTAGACGATGCCGATTTCCGGACGGGCGACCTCGTCAACGATATCGAGGCCTTCGCTGGTCGACGACAGGTAATAGCCGATATGATCGATCTTGGTGTTCAGCGGCTCAAGGCCCAGGCGCACGCCGGAACCCTGAAGAATATCGGCACCGGCACCAAGCGCGGAAATCAATGCGGAACGCTGTTCAGCGCGTGAAAAACCGGGCAGATCGTCGCCAGCCTGCGCGATCAGAACCTGTGCGCCAAGGCGTTGCGCTACCTTGACGGAATCCCGCAATCCTTCCAGCCAGGCATCCTTGTTAGCCGGATTCGTCAGCGCGATCATCGGCTCGGCAACCAGACCGGATACGGCGATGCCGGTTTCCCTGACCGCCGCGGCGATCACCTCCAGGTCCTTGTTGGTCCAGCGCCAGAACTCGACAGCGCTGAGGCCAGCCCGATGCGCCAGCCGGATACGGTCGGCGAAATCGTCACCCTCACTTGCGAACAGCCATTCGATACAAGCCGAAAATTGCCGCATGAAAATCTCCTCCAGATACATGCCAGAGGGATGCGACAGATCTGCCGCGACGGCAAGGGGCGGTGCGATCAAAAGTGCTGGTCAGAATTGCGAGGCGGTGCGCCGCATCGGCGGCTGGACGCCCTCGACGCTCATCGCGGTGACCAGCCGCATATCCCTGCGGAAATCCGAGGGTGACATGCCGGCAATGTGGCGGAAGGACTTGTTGAAGGCGCTGATCGAGCCGAAACCGCTGTCCATCGCCACCTGCAGCACGTTTGCGCCATCGCGCATCAACATCGCCTGGGCGCGCGACAGGCGCAGAAGGTTGACGTATTTGCTGAGCGTCATGCCGGTGGATTTCTTGAACAGGTTCATGGCGTATTTCGGATGCAGATCGGCCGCCCTGGCAATATCGACGGTGTCGATGTCATGCAGGAAATTGCTGGCGATGAAATCGCACATCCGCGCCACGCTGCGCGACGACTGCGGATGGACCTGGTCGCCGGACGAATTTTCCCGCGTTTGCGGAAGCATGACGTAGGGCTCGAAGGCGATGCGCTCCAGCCGCAGCAGCAGTTCGGCGACGGCATGTTCGGCCTTGGCGGGATCGCCCGAACGGGCATAGCGGAACCAGCGGGCGAAATTCTCGATATCGGCCGCGTCCGTCGCGGAGGTCAGCAGGGTCTCGCCCTTCATCAACCGGCTGGAAATATCGAGCGGCAGGCGCATGCGGAAAAAATGTACAAGCGGCAGATGCGCGCCGGCATAGATCGAATCCTCCGACGAATCATCCATCTGATGCGGCTGGCCGCCCCAGAAAAGGCAGATATCGCCGGCCTTCAACAGGATTTCATGGTCGCTCATGCGGTAATGCAAAGTGCCGCGGATGACATAGTTCACCTCGACCTGCGCATGCCAGTGCGGCTTCACCATCACCGGTGGATGGGTATGAAACAATTGTAGTGTCGTCGGCAATCCCTCGATGCTGCTCGCACCGGGCTGGTAGACTGCTCGACTACCCACCTTACTTTCCGCCAAGTGGATGTTCCTTTTTTAGGAGACAGAAGCGTAGCTAAGGATAGTTTAAGCGCGTTCGATAGAGGACGGCAATTGAAAAGGGAGGATTTTCAATGCGCTTTAAACTTCTTGGCGCGACCGCGATGGCCGTGCTGCTTGCTTCCGGCTCTGCATTCGCCGCGCAAACCACCATCACCGTCTGGAGCTGGAACGTCGCCGCCTCGGCGCTGAAATCCACGCTCGAAGGCTTCAACAAGAAATACCCCGACATCAAGGTCGATGTGCAGGACATCGGCAACCCGCAGGTGTTCGACAAGATGCTGGCTGCCTGCGCCGCCGGCGGCGATGGCCTGCCGGACATCATGTCGATCGAAAACCACAAGGCCGAGATCTTCTGGAACCGGTTCCCGGACTGCCTGACGGATCTGACCAAGCTCGGCTATACCGACGAAATCAAGAAGAAGTTCCCGGATTTCAAGCGCACCGAGCTTGAAGTCGGCGATGCCGCCTACGCCATGCCGTGGGATTCCGGTCCGGTTGCGATGTTCTATCGCCGCGACTTCTACGAAAAGGCAGGCATCGATCCGACGACGATCAAGACCTGGGACGATTTCATTGCCGCCGGCAAGAAGGTTTCCGCTGCCAATCCGGGCGTAGTCATGTCGCAGGCCGACTTCAACGGCGATAGCGAATGGTTCCGCATGCTCTCCAACGAGCAGGGTTGCGGCTACTTCGCGACCGACGGCCAGAGCATCACCATCGCCCAGCCGGCCTGCGTGTCGGCGCTCGACAAGGTGAAGGCGATGAAGGACGCCGGCACTCTGACGGCTGCCAACTGGGATGAAAAGATCCAGTCCAACACCGCCGGCAAGGTCGCTACCCAGATGTACGGCGGCTGGTACGACGGCACGATCCGCTCCACCTCGCCGGATCTCTCCGGCAAATGGGGCGTCTACCTGATGCCGAGCATGACGGCCGACGGCCAGCATGCGGCCAACCTCGGCGGCTCGTCGCTGGCGATCTCCAACAGCTCGAAGAACAAGGACGCTGCCTGGAAGTTCCTCGAATACACGCTCGGCACCAATGAAGGCCAGGTCACCATGCTGAAGTCCTTCGGCCTCGTGCCGTCGCTGCTTTCGGCCGTCGACGACCCCTTCGTCAACCAGCCGCTGCCCTACTATAAGGACCAGAAGATCTGGGTAGACATCCTCGGCACGCTGCCGAAGATCCATCCGGGTCAGGGCACGCAGTATTGGGGCGATGCCGACCCGATCTTCAGAGCCGTACAGACGAAGTACCTCGCCGGTGGTTATCCGGACGCCAAGACCGCACTTGACGATGCCGCCAAGCAGATCGCTTCGGCAACGGGACTTCCGATCGCACAATGAATGAAAAGCCGGACGCGCTAAAAGCCGCGTCCGGCTCCCCTGCAGGTGTCGACGCGTCCGTTTCGACACGGCACGGGCTTGGCCTTTCGGCCACATCATTCCATGCGTAAAGGAGGCTTCCATGCGGTTGCAAAACCGGAGCGCTTACGCGTTCCTTGCACCCTATCTGTTGGTGTTCGCCATTTTCTGGCTTTGGCCGATCATCAGTTCATTCCTGATCTCGTTCCAGAACACGCGCGTCAATCCCTGGGTCTTCAGCATCTCGGCCAATTGGGGACGCCTGTTCGGTGACCCGGCCTTCTATAATGCGCTGGAAAATACCCTCATCATCCTGGTCATCCAGGTTCCGGTGATGATCGCGCTTGCGACGGTCATGGCCGTGCTGCTGAACTCGCCTTTGCTGAAGGTTCGCAGCCTGTTCCGTTTTGCCTTCTTTGCGCCCGTCGTCGTCGGCGAGGTGGCCTATGCCGCCGTCTTCCGGCTGATGTTCAATATCGATTTCGGCGTCATCAACAAGCTGCTCGGCGGCATCGGCATATCGCCGATCTCGTGGTTTTCCGAAACCCATGCTGCCATGACGCTGATCATCATCGCCGTCACATGGCGCTGGTCCGGTTATAACGCCATCATCATCCTGTCCGGCCTGCAGTCCATCCCCGAGGATGTCTATGAGGCAGCGACGCTCGATCGCGTCAGCCGGGTCAAGCAGTTCCTGCACATCACCCTGCCGCTGCTGAAGCCG
>JAGWJK010001100.1 GCA_028865845.1 Rhizobiaceae bacterium | reverse complement strand
TCGCCTTCGGTCACCGGCACGCCGAAATCGGCAGCGTTGATCGTCCTCGCCCTGACGCTGTCGAGGCCGACGGGAGCCACGGGCTTGCGGGTGGCGAAAAGCTCCGGCGTGACACGGCGACCGGCCGAAAATACCGTCTCGGCCTTGCAGTTCTCGATACTGTCGATGACGACGAGATCGGCACGCCAGCCGGGCGCGACGAGGCCGCGGTCGCGCAGGCCAAAAGCCCTGGCGGCAGAGATCGACGAAGCCCGGTAGATCGCCAGCGGTTCGGTCCCATGGGCGATCGCGGTGCGGATCAGGTAGTCGAGGTGCCCCTGTTCGGCGATGTCGAGCGGATTGCGGTCGTCGGTGCAGAGCGCGAGATAAGGCGATAGGCGTTCGGTGATGATGGGCATGAGCGCGTGCAGGTCCTTCGAGACAGAACCTTCGCGGACGAGGATGTGCATGCCCTTGCGGATCTTTTCCAGCGCCTCTTCGGCCGTCGTTGCCTCATGTTCGGTACGGATACCGGCGGCGAGGTAGCCGTTGAGGTCGTTGCCGCGCAGGAGCGGCGCATGTCCGTCGATATGGCCGCCCTGAAAGGCTTCGAGCTTGGCCATGCAGATGGGGTCCTTGTGCACGACGCCGGGGAAATTCATGAACTCCGCCAGGCCGATGACCTTCGGGTGGTTGCGGAAGGGCAACAGCTTTTCGACGGGCAGGTCAGCACCTGAGGTTTCCAGATGCGTCGCCGGTACGCAGGAGGAGAGCTGGACGCGGATGTCCATGATGGTCTCCAGCGACGAATCGAGGAAATAGCGGATGCCCTCGGTGCCGAGCACGTTGGCGATCTCGTGCGGGTCGCAGATGACTGTGGTGACGCCGTAGGGCAGGACGCAGCGGTCGAACTCGTGCGGCGTCACCAGCGAGGATTCGATGTGCAGATGCGTGTCGATGAAGCCGGGAACGACGATCCGGCCGGATATGTCGATTTCCTCACGCCCCTGGTAATTGCCACAGGTGCCGACAATGCGGTCGCCGCAGAGGGCTATATCGGAGGCGACGAGATCGCCGGTCACCAGGTCGAAAAACCGTCCGCCCTTGAGCACGATATCCGCCGGCTCCCGGCCGACGCCCTGGTCGATGTAGCGTTCGAGCGTTTCCGGCATGATCGTGTCTCCGCGCATGATTCTTACATGGATAGTTTATCCCATGGCATGGCGTATGGTCTTCGACAAGCGCAGCAGGAATGCCGGCCGCGAAGAGGCGACGAGCTTCCAGGACAGGACGGCCTTCGCCATGCGCCGCGGCAGCACGCCGACCGACAGAAACCAGGCGGCGAGTACGGCACGGCGCCTCAGCGAGGCGTTCATTTCCAAGCTGGCAACGGCGCCGGCCGCGGCCAGGCCGATCCGGGAATCGCCGGCGACCGGATGCTGCTCCTCATCCACGCAGAGCGATGCCATGCGCTCTTCCAGGTGCACTGTATCGTGGAGATTGGCATCCGAGGGCACTGTCAGGCCGACTTCCGAGGCTTTGTGGGACAGGGCTTCCAGCCGGTGAAAATCATGTTCTATACGCCAGCGGGCTCTCGCGCCGAGCTTTTCTGCGAAGACGGAATGATTGGCTCCGTGCATGCGATACGCGCCGAGGCAGGTGTCGATCGAGGTCACCTGCCCATAAAGCGGCGCCACCGTCACCAGATATCCGTCCGCACCCTGACGAAAATCCTGTTCCGGGATCGGCATCACGGCATCCAGTGCCGAACGGCCGAATGCCAATCCGCTGGTGACCGTCGTCTGATATCGTGCTTTCCGCAGCAACTGCGGCGTCACGTCGCCGGATTCGAACGGCAATTCCCGGGGCGGATAGACATCTCCGACGCGTTGAGCTTCGTCGACGATGTGTAGCCTGAATTGCGCCTGTGCCGTGTCGTCTTCCCAGGCTTCGACGACCTCCGAGATGGCGTTCGGATAGAGATAATCGTCCGCGTCCAGAAACAGGACGATCTTGCCCTGGCCGGCGGCAAAACCGGAGTTGAACGCTGCGCCATGGCCGCCGTTGCGCGCTCTCATGACGGGTGTGATGGCGGAGCCATAGCCGGCAATGACATCGGCCGTCTCATCGGTCGAGGCATCGTCCACAACGACGACATCGACATTGCGATAATCTTGTTCCAGCGCGCTGTCGATGCTGCGCGTCA
>JAGWJK010001099.1 GCA_028865845.1 Rhizobiaceae bacterium | reverse complement strand
TTCAGGACACCCATAATCAACGCACCGATAACGGCACCCGTCACCTTGCCGACGCCGCCCGATGCGGACGCGCCACCGATGAAGCAGGCTGCGATCACGTCAAGCTCCAGACCGTCACCGCCCTTGGCGGTTGCCGAGTTCAGGCGCGTGGCGATGATGATGCCGGCGATGCTGGCAAGAATGCCCATGTTGATGAAGGTGTAGAAGGTCAGGCGGCGGGTATCGATACCGGAAAGCTTGGTCGCCTTCTCGTTGCCACCCATCGCATAGATGCGACGGCCGATCGTCGTGCGCTGCGTGGCGAACGCATAGAGGGCGATCAGCAACAGCATGAGGATCAGGACGTTCGGAAGGCCTCGATAGGAGGAGATCTGGTAGCCGATGAAGATGGTCGCAGCAGCAACCACCAGGTTCTGGCCAAGGAAGAAGCTGAAGGGCTCGACATCGATACCATGCTTCTCGTTCATGTTACGGCGACGCCAGGACAGCAAGAACATGACAATCGGGATTGCGATCGTGAGGAAGATCGACGTCGAGTGGAGAGTGCCCGCGTCGATGAAGTCAGGAATGAAGCCGGTCGCGACAATCTGGAACGCCGGTGGGAAAGGGCCGATGCTGCTGCCGTTGCCGGTCGTGTTGATGATCGCATAGGTCAGGCCGCGGAAAACCAGCATGCCCGACAGAGTGACGATGAACGACGGAATGCGGTGATAGGCGATGAAATATCCGTGCCAGGCGCCGACCGCGGCACCCATCAGAAGACAAATGACCGTCGCAAGCGCGAGATTCATATGCATCTGCACGACGAGCACGCCGGCGACCGCACCAACGAAGCCGACGACGGAACCGACGGACAGGTCGATATGGCCGGCGACGATCACCAGCAGCATGCCGAGCGCCATGATGACGATGAACGAATTCTGCAGCACGATGTTGGTCAGGTTCTGCGGCCTGAACAGAACGCCGTTCGTGAGATATTGGAACAGCAGCATGATCACGACGAGCGCGATCAACATGCCGTATTCACGAATATTGTTACGGATGTGGTCGCCGATCGAAACGACGTTGCTGCTTTCCGATGTGGCTGGGCTGGCCGTGGTCATTGGTGCTTCTCCCCTGAGCGCATGATAGCGCGCATGATGCTCTCCTGGCTCGCCTCTGCCTTCGGCAGTTCGGCGACGATGCGACCTTCGTTCATCACGTAGATGCGATCGCAGGTGCCGAGAAGCTCAGGCATTTCCGATGATATCATCAGAACGCCCTTTCCGTCGGCGGCAAGCTGGTTGATGATGGAATAGATTTCGTATTTGGCGCCGACGTCAATGCCTCGCGTCGGCTCGTCGAGGATCAGAATATCCGGATCGGAGAACAGCCACTTCGACAGCACAACCTTTTGCTGGTTGCCGCCGGACAGGTTGCCCGCTTCCTGGAAGACGCCGGACGAGCGAATGCGCAGCTTGGCACGATAGTTCGTCGCCACCTGCAATTCGCGTACGTCGTCGATGACGGTGCCCTTGGAGACGCCCATCAGGTTGGCGAGCGTCGTATTGTGCAGGATGCTGTTCGAAAGAACGAGGCCGAGCTGCTTTCGGTCTTCGGTCACGTAGGCAAGACCCGCATCGATCGCCTTGCGCACCGTGGAGGTGTCCACCGGCTTGCCTTCGACGAAGACTTCGCCGCTGACCTTGTGGCCGTAGGACTTGCCGAACACGCTCATGGCGAACTCGGTGCGCCCGGCGCCCATCAGGCCGGCGATGCCGACCACCTCGCCCTTGCGGACGTTGATGTTGATGTCGTGCAGGACCTGGCGGTCGCGATGCTGCTGGTGGAAGGCGTTCCAGTTCTTCACTTCGAAGATGGTTTCGCCGATCGGCACCGAGCGCGGCGGATAGCGGTCCGCCAGTTCGCGACCCACCATGTTGCGAATGATGATGTCTTCGCTGATTTCTTCCTCGTGACAGTTAAGCGTCTTCACCGCCATGCCGTCGCGAAGCACGGTGATCTCGTCGGCCACCTTGCGCACTTCGTTGAGCTTGTGCGTGATGATGATCGAAGTGATGCCCTGATTGCGGAACTCCATGAGGAGGTTGAGGAGCGCATCGGAATCGCTTTCGTTGAGCGATGCCGTCGGCTCGTCGAGAATGAGAAGCTTGACGCTCTTCGACAGGGCCTTGGCGATCTCGACGAGCTGCT
>JAGWJK010000078.1 GCA_028865845.1 Rhizobiaceae bacterium | reverse complement strand
GTCGACGAAAGTAACCAGCGGAATGTTGAAGCAATCGCAGAAACGGACGAAGCGCGCAGCCTTCCGTGAGGCGTCGCTGTCCAGCACGCCGGCGAGCACCATCGGCTGATTGGCGACGAAACCGACCGTTGCGCCTTCGATCCGGCCGAAGCCGCAGACGATGTTCTTGGCGAAGCTCGCCTGGATCTCGAAGAAATCGCCCTCGTCCGCAACTTTCAGGATCAATTCCTTGATATCGTAAGGCTTGTTGGCATTGGCCGGGATCAGCGTATCGAGCGACGTGTCGATGTCGGTGACCGATTGATAGCATTCGATTTCGGGCAGCGGCGCGGTGTTCGATTGCGGCAGGAAGTCGATCAGCCGGCGCACTTGCAGCAGCGTGTCGATATCGTTGTCGTAAGCGGCGTCGGCGATCGAGGATTTGGTCGTGTGGATTGAGGCGCCGCCAAGCTGCTCCGATGTCACCGTCTCGTTGGTGACGGTTTTGACGACGTCAGGGCCTGTCACGAACATGTAGGACGTGTCTCGCACCATGAAGATGAAATCCGTCATCGCCGGCGAATAGACGTCACCGCCCGCACACGGCCCCATGATGATCGATATCTGTGGGATCACGCCGGAAGACAGCACGTTGCGCTGGAATACCTCGGCGTAGCCGCCGAGTGCAGCCACACCTTCCTGGATGCGCGCACCGCCGGCATCGTAGATGCCGATGATCGGCGCCCGATTCTTCAGCGCCATGTCCTGAATTTTCATTATCTTCTCGGCATGCGCCTCGGAAAGCGAGCCGCCGAAGACGGTGAAATCCTTGGCGAACACGAACACCGTGCGCCCGTTGACGGTGCCCCAGCCGGTCACCACGCCGTCGCCGGCGATCTTGCTCTTGTCCATGCCGAAATCGGTCGAACGGTGCTCGACGAACATGTCGAACTCCTCGAACGAGCCCTCGTCGAGGAAGATGTCGAGACGTTCGCGTGCCGTCAGCTTGCCGCGGGCGTGCTGCGCATCGATACGCGCCCGCCCACCCCCAAGTCTTGCGACTTCGCGACGACGTTCCAATTCAGCAAGGATTTCTTTCATGATGGCCCTCTTCTCCGCCCGTCCGGCTTAGCACGCCGCCATGAGGCTTAGAAGAGGCGAAGTCCGATATCCGCCCATGCAATGGTGACCAGCACCTGCCTGCGCTCAATTGACCAACTGCCCGGCTTTCAACACGAAAATCGAGCGGATGCGCGCGGCAATCTGTTCCGCCATCAGATTGTCCGCGGCGGTAGGATCGGCCGCGAAGGTCGTGGTCTCGAAGGAGGCAAGCGCTATGACGGCTCCCGTATCGACGGATGCGGCATCGACATTGATTTTCGCGATATTGCGATTCTTGTCGAAGCCTCGGCCCTTGCTGACACTTGCCAGGCGGATGGTCAGCGCGACCTTGGGCAGTGGCGTATCGCGCGTGGTGGCAGCGATAGCCTCGTTGACGCGTTCGCTGAGCGTCGAAATCAGCACCGGAGAGACAGGCGGCACCGCCGCGTCGGCAACCACGACTGCGCTACGTACGTCATAGGCAGGCGCAGTCGGCGTCTCCTTGAGCATCGCCATGCTGGAACACGACGTCAGCAATAAACATCCCACGAGCGCCCGTGCCGCACTCGATCTCATCAAATTCATGATTCGCGCCCCGAATACCCCATTCGATACGCATGCAGACTTCGACATAACGGGCTGCAAATCAACAGCATTTAGCTCCGAAGCGCGGAAAAAACATCCGTGGCCGCCTGAAACTCCTCGAAGCGCTGGGCACGACGCCGATCGGCATCCTCGTCATGACCCCATTGCTCGATCGTCCAGTCCTCATCGAGATGAGCGAGAGACCAGACGTCGTCAAGCGGCAGCCGCCCTTCGGCAAAGGCCAGCGCCAGGATCGCCGAGCCCGTAAGCGTTGTGATCGTGTGCAGGCTCGCAAGTTCGATCGGCGTATCGTATTTGCGCAGCGTTGCGGCAAAGGCAGCAAGGGCTTCGCGCGGCTGCTCCTGATGCATCACGCCCTCGGCAAGGATGAAGCGAGCGCCGAATTCGTTTGCGGCCCAGTCGATCAATGGATTCCACCGATCCGATTGACGCTGCACCAGCCGCTCCGGGCTATCGGCGCGATAGCAGAGCAGATCGGTCCCCGAGAAGCGGACGATATCGTCGAAAACCGCCTGGGTGTCGGCCGCGATGCCATCGAGCGCCGTGTTGACCAATCGCGTCGCCGGCATGGTGGCGGGATCGATGTGATCGACCTGCCGTTCCCATTCGGCCGCAATCAAGCCTGCCAGCGCTTCCGTCGGCACAGCGAGCGATCGGCGCGCCGGTGTCTTCACCGTCTTGCCGTCGAGTTCAATGACGTAACCGTCTTCATCCTTGCGGACACCGACATTCTTGTAGAAGCGCTTCGGCAACGGCCTCTTCATCTGGATCTGTGCCCGACGGATGGGGTCGGGATGGCTCAGGCCTTCGGAAAGGTCGTTCAACAGGTCGCGCATGGCGTCACCTCAGACAATATGACTCAACAGGTCGTTCGGATGATGGGCGATCGCGTCGGCGCCAGCCGCAAGCAATTCCTCGACCGAGGCGTAACCCCAGGCAACGCCGATCGCGGTGGCGCCGGCAGCCTTCGCCATCTGCATGTCGTAGATGGCATCGCCGATGACGATGGTATCATGCGGGTCCACGCCTGTCTCCTCGCAGCACTCCGTCACCATGGCCGGATGCGGTTTCGAGGGGCAATCGTCGGCCGTGCGGGAGACGGCGAAATGGGGCGTGAAACCGTTGACGTCGAGGATGTGCGTGAGCCCGCGGCGCGACTTGCCGGTGACGGCGCCAAGCAGCAGCTCTTCGCGTCCCGCCAGTGTCTCGATCAACGGCCTGATGCCGTCGAACAGCGGCGTCTCCATATCGGCCTCCTCGCGAACCTCTGGGAAAATCGACTTGTAATGCGCCGTCATCGCAATCGCTTCGTCGTCGACATGGGGTTTGCCCTGCATGCGTGCAATGGCGATATCGAGCGTCAGGCCGATGATCGACTTGGTCGAAGCAACATCGGGACGCTTGTAGCCAAAGGCGACGAAGGTGCGCGCCATGGTCTCGTGGATCAGCCGCACGCTATCGACCAGCGTGCCGTCGCAATCGAAAAGAACGAGTCTCATTCGTCGTTCGGCTCCCCTGCCGATTCCATATCCAGGCCAAGGAGATTCCAGGTCTGTACCATATGCGGTGGCAGCGGCGCTGTGACCCGCAGGCGTCCGCCGCTCGGATGCGGAATATCGATGTGGCGCGCATGAAGATGCAGCCGCTTCTGGATCCCGCCGGGGAAATCCCAGTTCGGGTCGTCGATGAAGTATTTGGGATCGCCGATGATCGGATGCCCCATGTGCAACGCATGCACGCGCAACTGATGGGTACGGCCGGTATAGGGCTCCATCTCCAGCCAGGCGAGGCTCTGCGCGGCGGTTTCGATGACGCGGTAATAGGAGATGGCGTGGTCAGCCCCCTCCTCGCCGTGCTTAGCGATACGCATGCGATCACCGTCGGCTGTCGCTTCCTTGACCAGCCAGGTCGAAATCTTGTCCTCGTGCTTGCGCGGAACGCCCTTCACCAGAGACCAGTAGGTCTTCTTGGTATCACGCTCGCGAAAGGCTGCCGTCAGCTTCTGGGCCGCTCCACGGGTTCGCGCTATGACGAGAACGCCTGAGGTATCGCGGTCGAGGCGATGGACGAGACGTGGCTTTTCGCCCTTCTTGCTCGTCCAGGCTTCCAGCATCTGGTCGATGTGGCGAGTGAGGCCAGAGCCGCCCTGCACTGCGAGCCCGGCGGGCTTGTTCAACACGAAAACCTTCTCGTCTTCATGCAGCAGCATGCGCGACAGAAGCTCGGCATCATCGCCATGTTTCAGATCCTTGCCGGCGATGGGCCCGGTCTTGACGTTCTTGGCGTCGACATCCAGCGGCGGCACGCGCACGATCTGCCCAGGCTGCACGCGGGCATCGGTCTTGACGCGACCGCCATCGACACGCACCTGGCCGGAGCGCATCAGCTTCTGCAGCTGGCCGAAACCCAGTCCCGGAAAATGCACCTTGAACCAGCGGTCGAGGCGCATGCCGGCTTCGTCAGGCTCGACCTGTATATGCTCAATCCCGGCCATTCTTCTTCTTTCACGTCGGGGCATGATCCCCGAAAATGTGAAGCAGTTTTCGGACAGGATCAGCCAAATCAAAACAAGAGCAGTCGCGCCCCGCCGGCAAGGCCGGCTTTTGACGTGGCTTTAGAGCATTTCGACGAAAAGTGGAAACCGGAATTGTCCAAACGCCGGATTTTTGTGACAGTTTCCGGCTCTGGCGATGCCCCGCCGCTCAATTCCCCTGCGGCGACGTCACCGGCAGCGTCAAATCGACCATTCCCGCCTTTTCGAACATCAGCATCACCGGTACCGAAGCGCCCTGCTTGAAGGGCGTCTTTACATGCGTGAACATCATGTGAAGGCTGTTCGGCGAAAGCGTCACAGTGGCGCCGGCCGGGATGGCGACACCATCCTTAAGCTCGCGCATCTTCATGACCTCGCCCTCCATTTTCATCTCGTGCAATTCGACCTTGCCGGCTGCCGAAGAGGTGACCGAGGTCAGCTTGTCGTCGCTGCTGCCGCCGTTGTGGATGGTGATGTAGCCGCCGCCGACCGGTTGGCCCGGCAGCATGGCGCGCACATAGCCGCCGCTGATATCGAGATCACCCAGCTTCGCTGCGGCGGAACCTGTGGGCGCCTTGCCGGCATCCATCTGCATCGACATGCCCTTCATGGCGGGCATGGCTTTCATGCTGTTGCTCTCCTGCGCGACAACCGTCGCAGCGGACAGTGAAAAGACGGCGATGGAGATCAGCGTTGCGGCGGCGTATCGGCGGTTCATGAATGGTTCCCTCTTCCTCATCAACGTCATGGGATAGCTGCTGACGCTTCGCTTGCAAAGTCCCCGGCGGCAATCCGTCGCGAGCGTGAGCATTTGCTCAAGAATGCGCCACGACAAAAATTTGTTCGCTGGCGACATTTGCCCCTTGCCATCCTCCGCTCTGCCCAGATAATGGCAGGCAACCTTGTTGGGAGAATCCGGTGACGAGCCGGTGCCGAAGGAGCAACCGCCCCGGAAACTCTCAGGCAAAAGGACCAGCAAGGGGCAGACGGAACTCTGGAGAGAAGCGCAGACGCGCTCGCCGAAGGGATAACAATCTCAGGCAAAGGGACAGAGGGGGCTCATCGTGAGGCGCAACCGCGCCGGAATTTTGAGCCCGCGCTTTTGGCCAAGCGCAAACCCGGAGGCGTCAGTTTGGACGAGACCGCTGCCCTAAAGAAGACACCGCTTCACGCTCTGCATCTGTCGCTCGGCGCCCGCATGGTGCCGTTTGCCGGCTACGATATGCCGGTGCAATATCCTGCCGGCGTGTTGAAGGAGCATTTGTGGACCCGCACCTCGGCTGGTCTGTTCGATGTTTCGCACATGGGCCAGATCATCGTCCGCTCCCGCTCCGGTTCATACGAGGACGCAGCGCTGGCGCTCGAAAGCCTCGTCCCCGTCGATCTCGTCGGCCTTGCGGAAAACCGCCAGCGTTATGGCTTTTTCACCGATGACAACGGCGGCATCCTCGACGACCTGATGATCACCCATATGGACGATTACCTTTTCGTAGTCGTCAACGCGGCGTGCAAAGATGCGGATCTCAAGCATCTTCAAGATCATATCGGCGATCGCTGCGAAATTACGTCAGTCGATCGCGCCCTGCTTGCGCTGCAGGGGCCGCGCGCCGTATCCGTGTTGGCCGAGCTTTGGGCCGACCTCGCCTACATGAAATTCATGGATGTGCGCCATTGCCGGCTGCACGACGTATCCTGTCTCGTCTCCCGCTCGGGCTACAGCGGCGAGGACGGGTTCGAGATTTCCGTGCCCGCAGACAAGGCCGAGGATATCGCCAAGCGGCTGCTCGAGCATCCCGACGTCCAGCCGATCGGCCTCGGCGCTCGCGACAGCCTGCGTCTCGAAGCCGGCCTCTGCCTCTACGGCAATGACATCGACCAGACGACGACGCCGATCGAGGCCGCCCTCGAATGGGGCATGCAGAAGGCCCGCAAGACCGGCGGTGCCCGGGCCGGCGGCTTTCCCGGCGCTGACCGGATTCTCTCCGAACTTCAAAACGGCGCATCCCGCCGCCGCGTCGGCCTGAAGCCCGAAGGCAAGGCGCCGGTGCGCGGACATGCCAAGCTTTACGCCGACGCCGAAGGCAAGACAGAAATCGGGGAAGTCACCTCCGGTGGCTTCGGTCCGAGCGCAGAAAGCCCGGTCGCAATGGGTTATGTGCCGGTCGGCCACGCTGCACCCGGCACCCAGATCTATGCGGAAGTTCGCGGCAAATATCTGCCTGTTTCCGTCTGCGCGCTTCCTTTCATCACCCCGACCTACAAACGCTGAACGCGAAATTTCCAGAGAGGATATTCCATGCTGAAATTTACCGAAGAACATGAGTGGCTCAACGTTGATGGCGACGTCGCGACTGTCGGCATCACGACCTATGCTGTCGATCAACTCGGTGACCTCGTCTTCGTCGAACTGCCCGAGGTCGGGGCTAGCTTCTCTAAGAACGACAATGCCGCAACCGTCGAATCCGTGAAGGCCGCTTCCGACGTCTATTGTCCGCTGGACGGCGAAATTACCGAAGTCAATCCGGCGATCGTTGCCGATCCGGCGCTCGTCAACTCGGATCCGATGGGAGCCGGCTGGTTCTTCAAGCTGAAGCTCAAGAATGTCGCCGATGTCGATGGTCTTCTTGATGAAGCTGCCTACAAGGAGCTGACTGCGTAATGAATACGCCTACGGAATTCACATTCACGGACTACCAGCCCTACGACTTCGCCAATCGCCGCCATATCGGTCCGTCTCCGTCGGAGATGGCCGATATGCTGAAAGTCATCGGCTATGGCAGCCTCGACGGCTTGATCGATGCAACCCTGCCACCTTCCATCCGCCAGGCGGCGCCGCTCCTCTGGGGCGCGCCGATGACGGAGCGCGAAGCGCTCGACAAGCTCAGGGAAACCGCCAACAAGAACAAGGTTCTCGTGTCGCTGATCGGCCAGGGCTATTACGGCACCATCACGCCGCCGGTCATCCAGCGCAATATCCTCGAAAACCCGGCCTGGTACACGGCCTATACGCCTTACCAGCCGGAGATCAGCCAGGGCCGCCTCGAAGCGCTCCTGAACTACCAGACGATGATCTGCGACCTCACCGGTCTCGATGTCGCAAACGCCTCTCTCCTCGACGAGGCGACAGCTGCAGCCGAAGGCATGGCGATGGCCGAGCGTGTTGCAAAATCCAAGGCGAAGGCCTTCTTCGTCGATGCCGAGTGCCACCCGCAGACGATCGCACTGATCAAGACCCGTGCCGAACCGCTCGGCTGGACCGTCATCGTCGGCAATCCCTTTACCGATCTCGATCCGGTCGATGTCTTCGGCGCGATCTTCCAATATCCCGGCACGCATGGGCAGGTCCATGACTATACCGGGCTGATCTCCCGCCTGCACCAGACCGGCGCCATCGCTGTCGTTGCCGCCGATCCGCTGGCGTTGACGCTGCTGAAATCCCCGGGCGAGATGGGTGCGGATATCGCCATCGGCTGCTCGCAGCGCTTCGGCGTAC
The DNA here is from genome assembly GCA_028865845.1 of Rhizobiaceae bacterium. Lineage (GTDB taxonomy): Bacteria > Pseudomonadota > Alphaproteobacteria > Rhizobiales > Rhizobiaceae > Rhizobium. The sequence goes on along the minus strand of JAGWJK010000078.1, from coordinate 2,947 downwards.
CGGTCGGCTACGGCGGCCCGCACGCGGCCTATATGGCCGTCAAGGACGCCTATAAGCGCTCGATGCCCGGTCGTCTTGTCGGCGTATCCGTCGACGCACGCGGAAACCGCGCCTATCGCTTGTCGCTGCAGACCCGCGAACAGCATATCCGCCGCGAAAAGGCGACGTCGAACATCTGCACCGCGCAGGTGCTGCTTGCCGTCATGGCCTCGATGTATGCCGTATTCCACGGCCCGCAGGGCCTGAAGGCGATCGCCCAGCAGGTTCACCAAAAGGCCGTCCTGATGGCCAAGGGGTTGGAAAAGCTCGGCTATACCATCGAGCCGGAAACCTTCTTCGACACGATCACCGTCGAGGTCGGCCATATGCAGGGCCTGATCATGCGCGCCGCCGTTGCCGAGGGCGTCAACCTGCGCAAGGTCGGTGAGACCAAGATCGGCATGAGCCTTGACGAGCGCACGCGCCCGGCAACGCTGGAAGCCGTGTGGCGCGCTTTTGGCGGCAATTTCAAGCTCGCCGATTTCGAGCCCGCCTATCGCCTGCCCAAAGGTCTGCTGCGAACCAGCGGATATCTGACGCACCCGATCTTCCACATGAATCGCGCCGAAAGCGAAATGACGCGCTATATCCGCCGGCTTTCCGACCGCGATCTGGCGCTCGACCGCGCCATGATCCCGCTCGGTTCCTGCACGATGAAGCTGAACGCGACGGCGGAAATGCTGCCGATCACCTGGCCGGAATTTTCCGATATCCATCCTTTCGTGCCGGCCGACCAGGCACTCGGCTATCGCGAAATGATCGATGATCTGACGGAAAAGCTTTGCGCCGTCACCGGATACGACGCTTTCTCGATGCAGCCGAATTCCGGCGCGCAGGGCGAATATGCCGGCCTTCTGACCATTCGCAATTATCACATCGCCAATGGCGAGGGTCACCGCGACGTCTGCCTCATCCCGACCTCGGCGCATGGCACCAATCCGGCGTCGGCGCAGATGGCCGGCATGAAGGTGGTGGTGATCAAGGTCAGCGACGACGGCGATATCGACATGGCCGATTTCCGCGCCAAGGCGGAGCAATACGCGGCCAACCTCTCCTGCTGCATGATCACCTACCCGTCGACGCATGGCGTCTTCGAGGAGACGGTGAAGGACATCTGCGATATCGTCCATCAGCATGGCGGTCAGGTCTATCTCGACGGCGCCAACATGAACGCGATGGTCGGCCTCTCCCGCCCGGGCGACATCGGCTCCGACGTCAGCCACCTCAACCTGCACAAGACCTTCTGCATTCCGCATGGCGGCGGCGGCCCTGGCATGGGTCCTATCGGCGTCAAGGCGCATCTGGCGCCCTATCTGCCCGGTCACCCGGAAACGGACGGCCGCAGCGGTGCAGTCTCGGCTGCGGCCTTCGGCTCCGCCTCCATCCTGCCGATTTCCTGGAGCTATTGCCTGATGATGGGCGGCGAAGGATTGACGCAGGCAACCAAGGTCGCGATCCTCAATGCCAACTACATCGCAGCCCGCCTGAAGGGCGCCTACGACGTGCTTTACAAGTCGAAGGCTGGCCGCGTTGCGCATGAATGCATCATCGACACGCGTCCGCTTGTCGACAGCTGCGGCGTCACGGTCGACGATGTTGCCAAGCGCCTCATCGACAGCGGTTTCCACGCGCCGACCATGAGCTGGCCCGTTGCCGGCACGCTGATGATCGAGCCGACGGAAAGCGAGACCAAGGCCGAACTCGACCGCTTCTGCGAAGCGATGCTTGCCATCCGCGAGGAGGCTCGCGCCATCGAGGAAGGCCGCATGGACAAGACCAACAACCCGCTGAAAAATGCGCCGCATACGGTCGAGGACCTCGTCGGCGAGTGGAATCGGCCCTATTCGCGCGAACAGGCCTGCTTCCCGCCGGGGGCTTTCCGCGTCGACAAATACTGGTCACCGGTCAACCGCGTCGACAACGTCTACGGCGATCGCAATCTGCTCTGCACCTGCCCGCCGGTCGAATCCTATGCCGAGGCGGCGGAATAACCATCTTCGATAAGGAATGGGGCGGCCGGGCCGCCCCATCTGCTTTCAGCCACAAGCCAACCGATCCGCTGAATGCTTGCCGACGATTCGGCTCCCCGCGGCCGATATGTTTTCCAGGCGAAAGCCGGTTGCCAGTTGGCCCCTATACGGCGATCCGTCGACGTGACGGAACAAGTATTTTTCCAAAAAAGTGAAGCCGTTCAGCCGCTTCACTCCCATCCGACATAAATCTATCTTGAAATGTATCTATGACTGTTCGCCGTGCCCATCAGGTTCGCGGTGCTTCTGGACCGCATGGCGAACGCGGCACTGAAAGCCAGATATTATGCCGGAACTGCCAGAATTTCATTTCATCGCCGGACGGGAAGAGTTTTCCTCGCCGCCGCTTTTGCTACTCCATGGCAGTAGCGGAGATGAGACCACGCTTCTTCCCCTGGCGCAGGAAGTCGCGCCGCAGCGGCCCTATGTTGCCCTGCGCGGCGGGGTGGAATGGGAGAGCGGCTTTGCTTTCTTTAGGCGCAACCCCGACCGCAGCCTGGATTATGCGGATATCGAGCTGCAGACGGATCGGCTCTGTCGATTCATCGTCGACGCCCTCGACCGAGGTATATTGAAACACCCGCCGATCCTGCTTAGTTTTTCCAATGGCGCCATCATGGCGGCATCCCTCCTGCGCAACCGACCACGTCTGGCCTCGGCCGCAATCCTGATACGTCCCCTGTCACCGGCACCCGAAGCAGGCTTCCCACCGGTGACCGGTATGCCTGTTCTGATCACGGCCGGCGAACATGACCAGCGGCGAAGTCCCGAAGACGCCGTTCTAGTCGAAAAGCAATTTAAGAACGCCAATGCGGATGTCAGTGCACATGTGCTGCCGACTGGCCACGATCTCCATGAGGCCGAGGCCGAGCTCATCC
>JAGWJK010000077.1 GCA_028865845.1 Rhizobiaceae bacterium | reverse complement strand
CCGTGACCTGAAACGCCGTTTTTCCGGGCAGTTAACGGTCGTCTCCGTACCGAGCTTGTCTGCGACCTTCGTTCCGGAGGTCATTGGCCGATTTCTGAAAGAGCAGACGGATGTGAGAATCGGCATCACCGGCCTGCCGACGGCTCAGGTTATCGACCGCGTATTGAAGAAGCAGGCTCACATCGGTCTCGTTCACGGCCCGATCGACGCAACGGCAGCGGGAGCGGTCGTATTGTGCACCACGCACATCGTCTGCGCGATGCCTGAGAACCATAAGCTTGCCGACAAAGCGGTCATCACGCCGGCTGACCTCGCCAATGAACCGATTATCTCGGCGGCATTCATGCCGCAATGGGGACAGCTCGTCGAAAAGGCTTTCGAAGCAGCCGGCGTGACGCTGAACATCGTTGCCAATTGCGCCAATTCCGACAGCGCCTACACTTTGGCAGCCAGTGGCGCTGGCATCGCGGTGGTCCCGGCCAGCCCCGTTCGCAATGGCGTAACGCAATCCGTAGTCCTGCGCCGCTTTGCGCCGGCGATATCGCTTCCGGTTATTGCCGTTCATAACAAGACGGAGCCGCTCGATCACTTGGCCGCGAGCCTGATCAGCTGGATGCGTGCCTCGGCAGGGGATTACGAGTGGGACGCACCTCTGATCGATCCTTCAAAAGCCGCTTCACAACGCCTGCGGTCGCGGCGTTCGGATCCGCAGCGATAACTACAGTTATCACGCACGCCCGCTTTTGAATTGGACGCACCGCTCTTCTCAGTGTGAAATTCCCCTGTCGGCGATGAACGGGAAGGCGACGTCGAAACGAACGTCGTCCATGAGTCTGGTCGGCAAAAGGCCACGGCAAGCAGGCTGTCGGCCCGGTCCTGGGGAGGATTGAGCATGAGGATAACGCTCGGTATCGCCGTCGCAGCAAGCCTCGTTGTTGCTTGCGCAGCCGTGGAAGCGGCTCCGGTTGGCGATCACCAGGAGGTGGTGGGCGGCGGCGGCGTCAAGCTCTCGGTCTATTCCTGGGGTAATCAGAACGGGCCTGCGATCCTCTTCATCCATGGTGTGGAGCAAAGTCACCTCATTTGGGACCATCAGTACGACAGCGCGCTCGCCAAGGATTTTCATATCGTGGCGCTCGACCTGCGTGGGCACGGGGAATCCGACAAGCCGACCGATGAAGCTGCCTACAATACAAGCGAACTTTATGCCGACGACATCGCGGCAGTGCTGAAGAGCTTCAACCTGAGGAAACCAGTCGCAGTTGCCTGGTCTGCCGGTGGCTTCGTTCTCTGCGACTATCTGCGCAAATATGGCGACGGTGATCTGGCCGGAATCAACTTCGTCGCGGTCTCGACGAAACGCGGTGTTCCAGGCGCGGAAAAACTGAAGGGCGTCGGCTCCAGCACCGGTAACAGTGCGGCCGGCCTGCGCTCGCCACGGGCCGAAGATGAAATCGATTCGACCATCGCTTTCGTTAAATCCATGGCCTACAAGCCGCTGCAACCGGACGAACTGGCACGTATCGTCGCGCTGAACATGATGACGCCGCCAAATATTCGCGCGATCCTGTCAGTGCGCCCTGTCGACAATGGCGACGTGCTTGCCAAGATCCATGTGCCGGTCATGCTCTCCTATGGTTTGAAGGACGTCGTGGTCAATCCGGATACGGCCGGCCACTATGTCGCTTCCGCCATTCCAGGCGCCAAACTCAACTATTACGAAGACGCCGGCCATCTGCTCTTCATCGACCAGGCCGATCGTTACAACGCCGATCTGCGCGATTTCGTCAACAAAACCAATAACAAGTCATAAGCTGTCCTGCGGCGAAAGCGGCAGCGGAACGATAGATTCACGGGTGATGCATGTCTGACAATCAAGCCGATACCTCGCAAAGCGCGGCCGATGCCGCTAGCGCCGAGCCGGAACTGGTGATTGCGACCGAAGGCATGGTGCGCATTATCAGGCTCAACCGGCCGGAGCGCATGAATGCGATGACGCCCGATATGCAGGTTCAGCTATCGGAAGCCTTCATCGATGCCGGACAGGATCCCGCCGTTCGCGCGATCATTCTCACCGGCACCGGCGACCGCGCCTTTTGCTCCGGCATGGATTTGAAAGTGCGCAAGGAAGCAGACGAGGCCGGAAAGCCCTATCGGTACAAGATGACAACCCTCAACCGCTTCGGTCTCGAGGTCATCCTGGAGACTTATAAGCCGACGATCGCAGCCTTGAACGGCACGGCAGTTGCGGGTGGTTTTGAACATGCGCTCGCCTGCGACATGCGGATCGTTTGCGAGCACGCTAAACTCGGCTTGCCTGAGGCCAAACGTGGGATGGGCGCGCATTTCTCAACGATCATGCTGCCTCGCGTCATTCCGCGCGCAATCGCGATGGAAATGCTCTATCGCGGCGACTACATCAGCGCCGAGGAAGCCTATCGCTGCGGGTTGGTCAACCGCGTCGTGCCGACGGGCGAGGCCCTGAATGCCGCGCTTGAGCTCGCCTCGGCGATCGCAAAGAACGCGCCGATTACCGTTCGCCGGATGAAGGAAACCGCGGTCAAATCCTCCGGCTTGCCAATCGCCGCCGCCCTTCGGCTCGACGAGGGCCTGAACCCCTATCTCAGCGAAGACCGCAAGGAAGGCGCGCGCGCCTATGTCGAAAAACGCGAGCCGCGATGGCAAGGGCGGTGATTGAAGCGCCAATTTTTCTATAAAGAAATCGACGTATCAGTTTGGAACGATAATGAAAAAGCCCACAAATTCCGAAGCCTTGGCCGCACTTTTCCATCCAAGCGCAGTGGCCGTTCTGGGTGTTTCAGAAGAGCCGACGAAACACAATCACATCGCTTTCGCCAATGCGAAGGCAAGCCGCTTTGCCGGGAATGTCTACCCTATCCATCGCCGATTGACGGAAGTTGCCGGAGCCAAATGTTATCCCAGTCCCTTGGCGCTGCCAGAGCGAGCAGACGTCGTTTTTCTCGCAATTCCCGCGGACGCTACGATCGAGGCGCTGAAGGATTGCGCTGAAGCCGGCGTCAAGGTCGCGATCGTCGGCTCAGCCGGCTACTCTGAAAGCGGTCCGGAAGGCGTGGAGCGGCAGGCCCAATTGGCGGCCCTTGTCGATAGCCATGGCATCCGTCTGGTTGGCCCTAATTGCAACGGCATTTATAACGCAACGATCGGCCTTTCGATCGGCTTCAACACGGCTCATGCAAAGCAGATCAAGGCGGGTGATATAGCCATCCTGTCGCATAGCGGTGCCTTGTTCGATATCCTCGTGACCCAGCTCGACGCACTGGGCGCCGGCATGTCGATCTTCGTTTCCGCGGGAAATGAGGTCGATTTCGATATTCTCGATTATCTCGAATATCTGATTGATCATAATCCAACGCGGGTGATCGCGCTTCTGCTCGATTCAGTCGCCGATGGGCGGCGTTTCCGGCGGCTGGCACAGCGGGCGCACCAGGCCGGCAAACATATCGTGGCGCTGAAGATCGGCAGGACCGATGTCGGCTCGCAGGCGGCAATGGCGCATTCAAGCCGCATGGCGACTGGGCCGGCTGCGTACAAGGCGCTCTTCACGGCAAGTGGCGTTCCGTTGGTCTCGACCCTTGAGGGGCTGACGACAGCCGCAGCCATGCTGTCGCTGTTCGGGTCCGTAGACGGCGATCTTGCGGTTCTCTCCAATTCCGGCGGTGGCGCTTCGCTGCTTGGCGACCTCACGGAAGAGCTTGGGATACCACTTGCAGACTACACGCCTGAGACGTTGAGCGCGCTTGCGCCCTATCATCAGTTTTCCCATATCGGCAACCCCACGGACTTCGGTGCCTTCGGCGCGCGTTCCAAGGCTCAGGAAGTTCCCGCCATCATCGCGGCGGACAAAGGCGTCGGCCTTTTCTTATCGCAGATGCATGCGCAGCGCCCCTGGCAGCGCATTCCCACCATGTCGGCACTGACGCGGGGGCGGGAAACCAGCGGCAAGCCATTTCTCGTGCTTGCGCCCGGAGGCCTGTCGCCAGAGGCGGTCGATGACTGTCGAAAGGCCGATATCCACATCTTCAAGGATACCAACGCGACCATGCAGGCGATCGCAGCCGTTTTGAGCCGGCGGCCGACCTATAGCGCCAGCGCAAGGATTGCTGCGGCACCTGTCGCCGATGATGAGTTGCTGGCGCTGCCGCGTCCGCTGACCGAGCCGGAAAGTCTTTCGCTGCTTTCCCGCTTCGGTATCAAGACGACGCGGACCGAGGTTTGTTCGTCTTTCGACGAAGCGCTTGCCGTCGCTGAGGCCATCGGCTGGCCGGTGGTGCTCAAGGCCGTCGTCATGGGTCTCGCACATAAAAGTGATGCCGGCCTCGTTCGCGTCGACATTAAAGACAAGACAGCGCTTCAGAGGGCTTACACGGATTTCGGCCGGCCTGCGGTCGTTGCTGTGCAACCCTTTGTCCGTGGCCGCCTCGAGGCGATAGCGGGTATCACCGTGGCCGAAGATGTCGGGCCGATGCTTCTGCTGGGTTTGGGGGGAATCTATGCCGAAGCCATCAACGATATCGCCATGTGGTCGATTCCGGTCGACAGGCAGACGATCCGTGACGAGGTGGCGAAAACAGCGGTAGGTCGGATCCTGACGAGTTCCCGATGGACCGTGCCCGGTTCGCTCGAAGCAGTCGTCGATACGCTTATGAAGCTGCAGAGCTTCGCGCTCTGGGCGGATACACGCATCGCGGCCGTGGACGTCAATCCGCTTGTTATCGGCGAGGCAGGAGTAGTCGCTGTTGACGCGTTGGTGGTGCCGACGACCGCAGCGCTGGGAGATAAAGCATCCGAAGTCGCGGAATAGTGGCTTCGTCGCCAGCGGGACACTCACGTAGTTTTCCGACCGGCTTAAAACATATTGTACGCAGGGAGGAGGAAACCCTATGCTAACAAGACGCCAAATTTTACAGGGAGCCGCAGCGCTGGGCCTGGCCGGCATTTCGGGCCGCGCCTTTGCCGCCGACACATGGCCCTCCCAGCCAATTCGCTTCGTCGTTCCGTTTTCGCCCGGCGGCACCGGCGATATCATCGGGCGGTTGATCGCCCAGCGGCTAACGGGCGTTCTCGGCCAGTCGATCCTGATCGAGAATCGCGCCGGCGCTGGCGGTACCGTCGGTGCGCAGGATGTCGCCAAGGCGGACCCGGATGGCTACACCTTCCTGATGGCGGCGATCGGCACGCTTGCCTTCGACCCGGCGCTGTATCCGAAGAGCGGCTATGATCCGGTGACCAGTTTCACACCGGTGATTCAGACAAGTACGGTGCCGAACGTCCTCGTCGTCCATCCGAGCGTTCCGGCCAAGACCGTTGCCGAGCTTGTTACCTATGCCAAGGCCAATCCCGGGACGCTGAATTTCAGCTCGGCCGGCTCCGGCAGCTCGGCACATGTGTCGATGTCCTACTTCAATATCGTTGCCGGTCTCGACATGGTGCATATTCCCTACAAGGGAACGGGCGCTGCCGTGACCGATTGCGTCGCCAATCGCGTCCAGTTGATCATGACGGGAGCACCGCCGCTTCTTCCTTTCATCAAGAGTGGGCAGCTCCGCGCGGTCGCTGTTTCGAGCCTCGAGCGCGCTTCCTTCCTTCCCGATCTGCCGACCATAGCCGAGTCCGGCTATCCGAACTTCGAGGCCGACCAATGGGAGGGTTTGATGGCGCCGGCCAATACGCCCGGTCCGATCATCAACCGCATGTATGCCGAGATCACCAAGTTGCAACATGATGCCGGCTTCGTCACCGATCTCGCCAATGTCGGCGCTATTCCCGTGATGAAGTCCCGCGACGAGTTCGCCAAATTTGTTGGTTCCGAGAAGAAACTCTGGGGCGATTTCATCCAGAAGATGCAGATTCAGCCGGATTGATGCCGGCGGGAGGCGTTCGATGCAGTTCAAAATCGTCAATCAAAAGGAATTTGCGGCCGGCGTGCTTTTCGTCGTGATCGGGATAGGCTGGAGCGTGCTGTCGCTTCAGCTGAAGCTCGGTCAGGCGACCAGAATGGGGCCGGGCTATTTCCCGCTCTGCATGTCGATTGCACTGGCCGGCATCGGGTTGCTTTCGATGGTCCGATCGACCCGAGCGTTGGAACTGGTCACGCTTGAGCATTTTCCGCTGATTTCGCTGCTGTTCCTGATTGTTGGCATGGTCGGCTTCGGCCTTCTCATTCGTACGGCGGGACTGATCCCCGCATCGCTTTGGGTCGTCGCTTTCAGCTGTCACCGCCTCTGGAAATCGAGGCCGATCGAAGCGGCAATTCTCTGCATCGCGTTCACAGCGGCAGCATCGCTGATCTTCGTCTACGGACTGGGGCTGCCGCTAAAGCTCTATTCGCTCAGTTTCTGAAGCATGCTCTGATGGTAATCGTTCAATGGAAACGCTGACTAATCTTCTAATGGGGTTCAACGTCGCGCTGACGCCGACGAATTTCTTCTATTGTGTGGTCGGCGCGTTTCTCGGCACCTTCATCGGCATTCTCCCGGGCATCAGCCCGACCACCACGATCGCAATTCTGCTTGCGTTTACCTTTAAGATGCCGGCGGTGGCCTCTCTTATCATGCTTGCCGGCATCTATTACGGCGCCCATCATTCGGGCTCGACCACGGCGATCATGCTCAATATGCCGGGCGAGCCGACTTCGGTGGTCATCTGTCTCGACGGGCATCCGATGGCGCGCAAGGGCCGGGCAGGCGTTGCGCTCTTCTTCTCCGCGATCGGCTCGTTTTTTGCCGGATGCGTGGGCATTCTGGTGATTGCCACCCTGTCGCCGCCGCTCGGACGTGTTGCATTGATGGTCAGCCCAGCCGATTATGCCTCGCTCACCATCATGGCGCTGGTGATGGCATCGGTGATTGCCAGCAAGTCGCCGGTGGTCACGATCGGCATGGCGTTTCTCGGTGTCCTCATCGGCACCGTCGGCTCCGATATCTACACGGGAGCGGAACGCTTCACCTTCGGTATCTCGGCGCTCTCGGACAATGTCAGTCTGGTTGCCGTCGCTGCCGGCACCTTTGCCTTTGCCGAAGTCGTCGATCGCCTGCAGGAGATGGTCCGCCATGGCGGCCTGAAAAACCGCGGCCATGTCAATACCCAGCCGATCAAGCTTATACCGAGCTGGTCCGATGTCGGCATGGCGTGGAAGCCGATCCTGCGCGGCACGATACTGGGAGCGGCCTTCGGCATTCTTCCCGGTACCGGCCCGACCGTCAGCTCGTTTGCAAGCTATGCGATGGAAAAGAAGCTGGCGCGGGATCCTTCCCGCTTTGGGGAGGGCGCGATCGAAGGCGTCGCGGGTCCCGAGGCGGCCAACAACGCGTCGGCCCTGACCCATTTCATTCCGATGCTGTCGCTCGGAATCCCCGCTGGGTCAGCGATGGCGTTGATGCTCGGTGCGATGACGATCCAGGGCATTTCGCCGGGACCGCAGGTCATGACCGATCATCCGGATCTTTTCTGGGGCCTGGTCGCCAGCATGCTGATCGGCAATTTCATGCTGCTCGTGCTCAACCTCCCTCTCGTCGGAATATGGGTCAAGATGCTCAGCATTCCCTATCGTTTCCTGGCGCCGGCCATCATTCTGTTCTGCTGCATCGGCGTTTACAGCGTCAATAACGCCGCCGAAGATGTCCTGATCGCTGCAGGTTTCGGAGCTCTCGGCTGCGTTTTCAAGATGCTTGACGCCTCGCCTGGACCGCTGGTCCTTGGGCTCGTGCTTGGACCATCGCTCGAGGAAAACATTCGCCGCGCCATGTTGCTATCGCGCGGGAGTGCCTCGGTTTTCCTCACCGAGCCGATCAGTCTCGCCTTCCTCTGCATTACCATAGCGTTGATCGTGATTTTCGCGTGGCCGCGACGACAGGCGCCGCCAGCCAGTGAACACCCCAGCGACATCAGACCTTCACGGTCCGCCGATCGCGTCCGGCTTTGAACCCCGCCACTTCCGATATCGAACTTTCCGAAAGCATATTGGACATGCTGACATGATTACGATTGAATCCGTCGCAGCCTGCACCATCAATTTGCCACTCGCCAACCCGGTGCAGATTGCGACACGCCGCATCGCCGGACGCTTCTACACACTGGTGCGGGTTCGCTGCAGTGATGGCAGCGAGGGCGTCGGTATCTGCCACAGCGGTACGCGCTTCGGCGGCCTCGCCACGGCGGCGGTCCGGGAGATGTTCCGGCCGTTGCTCCTTGGCCAGGATCCGCATCGCACCGAAGGTCTCTGGCAGGCAATGTATCAGGATTCCCTGTTGAATGGCCGCAGTGGGGCCGTGATGCGCGCGCTCAGCGCCATCGATATTGCGCTTTGGGATAGAAATGCCAGAAGCGCCAGTCTGCCGCTGTGGCGCTACCTTGGGGCGGTGTCGGAAGGAACCATCCCCGTTTACGCGAGCGGGGGCTATTATGGCAGAAGCGGCACGCCGGACGACTTGCGTCGTGAAATGGAAGCTTATGTCGATGCCGGCTTCAAGGCAGCCAAGATCAAGATCGGCGGTGCACCGGCGCTTGATCTTGCTCGCGTGGCGGCAGCTCGCGAGGTTCTCGGCGATAGCCGCCAGCTCATGCTGGATGCCAACAACGCGTGGGATAATTTACCGGCTGCCTTGGGCGCCTTGCGTCCGATGCTTGCTTACCAGCCGCTTTTCATCGAGGAGCCATTTGGACCCGATGACAACGACAACCACGCTCGTCTTGCCGCCGCATTACCGGTGCCGCTTGCCACCGGCGAGCTGGTCGCAGGTCGCTGGGGCCATCGCGAACTAATGGAGCGCGCCAAGATCACCGTGCTGCAGCCGGACGCAGCCGTCTGCGGCGGCATCACCGAGTTTCGGCGGATTGCGGCTGCTGCTGCTGTCGCCGGCATCTCGGTCGCGCCACATTCCTTCCAGGACATTCACGCGCATCTGGTCGCCTCCACGCCCAACGCGCTGTTCCTGGAATATTTCACCGACGAGACGATCGTTCCGATCGGCATCGTCCTCACCCGTCGCGTCAAGGTGACCGATGGGGTGGCCGTTCTCCCGCAGGAGCCCGGCCTCGGTTTCGATTTCGATGAGACCGTCGTTTCCCGCCATGCCGTCGATCCATGGTCATGAGTGCGGCAAGAACCAAGGAAAGTTGAGCAAGTCGATGAAGATAAAAGATGTTTCCACCTTTACCGTGGACAATTTCAGGACGAACTGGGTGTTCGTCGTCGTGACGCTGGAAGACGGCACACGCGGCTACGGTGAATCGACCTTGATCGGAACCGAGACGGCGGTCGCGCCGATCATCGAACTCTGGGGCGAGCGGCTGATCGGCCAGTCCGTCCTCGACGTCATGGCGATCCAGGCACGGCTGCAACGGGAGAGCTACTGGCTGACCGGACCGGTCATGTCCGCGGCGCTAAGCGCGTTGGATATCGCGTTGTGGGACGCAAAGGCGAGGGCGCTCGATGTACCGCTCTATGCCCTTCTCGGTGGCAAGGTACGCGACCGTGTGCCGGTCTATGCCAACGGTTGGTATGTCGGCGCCAAGACGCCTGCCGAGTTTGGCGAGAAGGCAAGGGCGATTGTCGATCGCGGCTTCCGGGCTCTGAAATGGGATCCGTTCGGCGCGGCCTATCAGACCATGAGCCGGCCGGAGATCAACCGGGCGATGGAATATGTTGCTGCCGTCCGCCAAGTCGTTGGGCCTGATATCGACATGATGATCGAGGGGCATGGGCGGTTCAATGTCAATACCGCGATCGAAATCGCCCGATCCCTTGAGGAGTTCAAGGTCAGCTGGTTCGAGGAACCGATCCCGCCCGGACGTCCGTTTGAAATGGCCGAGGTGCGCCGTGCCGTGAATGTGCCGATTGCCGCCGGCGAGCGGTGCTATTCGCGTTTCGACGTCGCAGCCCTTCTGCAGGCGAAGGCGGTCGACGTGCTGCAGCCGGATGTCGTCCACATCGGCGGCTTCAGCGAGATGGTGCTGATCAACGGGCTGGTCGACAGTTTCAGCTTGCCGATGGTGCCGCACAATCCGAACGGCCCTGTCTGCCACGCCGCATCCATGCATATGGCCATGGCATGGGGGTCGATGGGATCGCTCGAAATCATGATCACCGATGTGCCGTGGCGCGGCGATATTGCCGATGAGGCTTGCACGTTCCGTGATGGTTGCCTTGAAATCGAAGAGCGGCCCGGACTTGGCCTGACGCTTAATCCCGAGGAAATGAAAAAATACCCCTACCAGGCCCATGCGCTGCGGCACTTCTCCGGCAAGCTTACAAATATTCGGCCGCCGGACGCACGCGCCTGGTATTCCGTCGCGTGACGACGCCGAGAGGGGCAAACCAAATGGCTGACGTCATTGTCGGAATGCTTTTCCCGCCGGAGCAGGATATTACGGATATCTTCCGGCAGGCGCTTCCAGAAAGCTGGTCGGTTATCGTCAGCAGCGGCGATGCCGACACGCCGGATTTTGCCGAAAGGCTAGCGGATTTCGACTATCTCATCGTCTACGGCAATAGGTTAGAGCGTCGCCATCTCGAGCAGGTGGGCCGTCTGCGCATGATCCAGAAGGTCGGCATCGGCACCGATGATCTCGATATCGAATTTTGTCGGGAGCGCGGCATCGTTGTGGCGACTTGCTCCGTC
>JAGWJK010001098.1 GCA_028865845.1 Rhizobiaceae bacterium | reverse complement strand
ACCGCATTTTTGCAGCACTCGCTGCCTCGCTCGTAATTGGCGTGCCGGCCGGGCTCGTGATCGCTACAAGTCGCATCGGCAAAGGCATTCTCGATCCGATCGTCGAGTTCCTTCGACCCCTTCCGCCGCTTGCCTATCTGCCGTTGATCATCATTTGGATCGGCATTGGAGAAGCTTCCAAGATTACGGTCATTTCACTGGCAATGCTGCCACCCATCATCCTGTCCACGGCGGCCGGGGTCAGGTCCGTCCCGGCGGATTTCGTCAACGCGGCACGCTCTTTCGGCGCGACGCGATCACAGATCGTGTTGCATGTCATCCTGCCGGGTACTGTCCCTCTCATCTTGACCGGGACGCGCATCGCGCTCGGGGCGGGTTGGTCGACGCTCGTCGCAGCCGAACTCGTCGCTGCAAGCCAGGGCCTCGGCTTCATGATCCAGTCAGCGGCGCAGTTCCTCGTGACTGATATCGTTATCGGCGGCATCATCGTGATTGCCGCAATCGCGTTTCTCCTGGAAATCCTTGTGCGGGCAATCGAAAAAATCTTCGTGCCCTGGTCCAACAAACGATAGTCTCGCCGTCCGTCCGGCGCGCTTCATCCTGGCTAGTTGCATTGGTTTAACCAACAACATCGCCCATAATGCCGGAGCGCTGTCATCCGGAAATCCGCTCAGAGGTCTCGTGCGTCGCTGATCGATCGACCACAAAGACCTAAGGGAATTCGGAAATCGTGATCGTGGAATGTCTCGGATCTCGCAACAATCGGCGCATCAAATGGGTCTATGTAGAACCGTTTGCCGGGCTTTTGAGGCGCGATAACATCGTTTCAAAACGGCAGAACCCTGCTTTGTTAGGCCGTTCAATTGTCGCTTCTACCGGAAGCTTTTTTTCTCTTAGCTAATCCAAAGAGAAAGCGATTCCTTACAATCAATATTATCTACTGTTTCTATGTATTATATAGAAATATCGACAGGTGTTCCCAATGACCTATCTCCTCAGCCTGCTTGACAAGAGTCCTATCGAAGAGGGGCATTCCGCGGTCGATGCGCTGCGCGCCACAGTGAAATTGGCGACAAGTGCGGAAGAGCTGGGATATCACCGGTTCTGGGTTGCCGAGCATCATAATATGTCCAATCTCGCAAGCTCCGCCCCGGAAGCGCTGATCGCCTATCTGCTGGCGAAAACGTCGAAAATCCGTATCGGTTCCGGCGGCGTCATGCTGCAGCATTATAGTGCCTACAAGGTCGCCGAAACCTTCAACCTGCTGGCCTCCCTCGCACCCGGCCGGGTGGATCTCGGCGTCGGCAAGGCGCCGGGCGGCTTTCCCCTATCGACGAACGCACTGCAGGTCGCTGTCGATCCGGACCGCAAGCCCGGTTTCGCCGAGCAGCTTGCAGATCTCAACACCTATCTTTCTGCCGGCAATGGGGGCGAGGGTGCGTTGGCGACGCCTTTCCCGCCGGTTGCTCCCGAGCGTTATCTCCTCGGCGCCAGCATTGAGAGCGCCAAGCTCGCGGCAGCGAAAGGCTGGACCCTGGTTTTTGCAGGCCACTTGAACGGTGATCCCGATAATCTGCGCCGCACTTTTGAAGCGTATGAGACAGCCTCAGGCGGCAAGGTCCCGATCCTCGCGCTCGCTGCCTTTGCCGCCGAAAGCGAGGCCTACGCTCGTGGCCGGGTTGGGGATCTGCGTATTTACAAGGTTTTCCTTCCCGATGGCCGCAGTGTGAACGTCGGCAGCGAGGACCAGGCGGCTGAGTTCGCACGACAGGCAGGTTTCGCCGAGTTTCGCACCGAAGAGAAAGTCCCAAGCGTGCTGCATGGGACCGCGCAGCAGATCCGCAAAGAGCTCGACGAGTTTCACCGCGACTACGGGGTCGAGGAATTCATTCTCGACACGCCGGCGCTCAGCGCGACCGAGCGCATTTCATCCATAGAGCTGCTCGCCAAAGAGCGTCTATCCCTCGTCGCCTGATCATCCAAGGAGATACCCATGGTCCAGAAACACGTCACGTTCGGCATCATGTTACAGGGTCCCGGCGGCCACATGAACGCCTGGAAGCATCCGAGCGGTCCGGCTGACGCCAGTACCAATCTCGATTTCTTCGTCAAGACCGCCCGTCAGGCGGAAAGGGCCGGCATCGCTTTCGCCTTCGTTGCCGATGGTCTCTATATCAACGAGCAATCGATCCCCCATTTCCTCAAT
>JAGWJK010000076.1 GCA_028865845.1 Rhizobiaceae bacterium | reverse complement strand
GCGTGGGCCCTTGCGCTCCTCGCGCACATCGGCCGAGCGCGCCGTCAGGCCGCGAATATCGAGCGTCAGCCGACGCGGCGTCCAATATTCGCGCGCACCCTCATAGGAAAGGCCCGCTTCGACCAGGGCATCGGTCACCAGCTTCTTCAGATCGCCGGCAGCCTTGCGCTGCATACGGGCGGGAATTTCCTCGGAGCGGAGTTCGAGCAGGAGATCGGGCATGGGAGCTGTCTTTACGTTGAGGCAAATTGGTCCGGGCGGACTTAGCAAGCCCGGCGGCAAAAGTCATCCCGGCAAACGCGAATTTACCAACCGCCTCCGCCGCCCCCGCCTCCGCCGCCACCGGAAAAGCCGCCGCCGCCTCCACCACCGGACGAACTGCCGCCAGAGAAGGCAGAGGAAGAGCTCGAAACAGGCTGTGGGATGGTGGAGGTGATCGTCGATGCCATGGAGGAAGAGAAGCCGCCGATGCCGTCGCTCCATCTGCCGCTGCTATAGTCGCCGCTATACCAGCTCGGCGCATAGACACTGGCGGCCGCGGCACCAGCGGCGGCAGCTGCCAGCCAGGTATCGAAGGCCCGCGACCAGGGTTTTTCGACGCCGAGGGCCACCGCATAGGGCAGCAGGGTTTCGAAATGCTGGGGCGACATGGTCGGCGCGCCCTGCATGTTCATGCGATCCCGCTCGGCCAAGGTCAGATATTGCCTCAGCCCGTCAATGCCATCCATCATCTTGCGGCCGAGCGGCGTCGGCGCGCCCATCAGGAAGAAGAACACCACATTGAGCGCGAAGATGCCGACGATCGCCGCAAGCAGGGGCACGGCATCGGCCGCCGGAACCATGGCTGCCGCAAGCGCGCCCGCTGCAATCGTGATCGCCACGATGCCGAAGAAGGCGAAGAATAGGATGGAAATGAAGCGTGCCAGCAGGCTGGAGCCGCGACGGGAGGACGCCCGACCGATCTTGACCGCAATGCCGGTCACGACAATCGACAGGAAGGCCGGCACGGCAATCATCGGCAGGACATTTTCGTGCAGCCGGCCGTAGAGGACGATGGCAACCAGGATGACGATCGAGAGGGCGACGCCGCCGGCGACATAGGCGCTGTTTGCGCGATAAAACTCCCCTCGATGTTCGCGCTCGATGGCGTTGCGGAACTGCTGTCCGAGCTTTTCGACATTTTCGCCATTCGCCTTGTCGATGACGATGGGAGTGAACGGGCCAAGGCCCGAAAATATCGCCTTTTCGCCACTCTCGAGCTTTTCCGCCGGCGTCCTGCCCGTGGCGCGAAGGATGATGCCGTTCTTCAGATCATCAAGCGTGAGATAGCCGCGGACGGCAAGATCGATCGCCGTGGCCGATAGCGCCGTCCAGCAGCCGTTCGAAAATCCGCGGTTGTCGATATAGTTGACCAAGGCCGGCGAGATGCCTTGCGGCGGATCCCAACGCGGCACCATGACGCCGCGCGGCGGGTCGCGGCCGACGGAAACCCAGCTCCACAAATAGTAGACGAACAGGATGATGAAACCGCCTGCGGCGATCATCAGGTCCATATTGTCCTTGATGAACCAGGTCCACATTTGAGCCGCGCTTGGCGGCGCGATCGCACCCTTTGGAAACGACAGCGCGATGGTTAGGCCGTCGCCAGCCGCCAACGGACGCGTCGTCGCGAACACGGCCTTGCCGGGCATCTGGCTGGCTTTGGCGTCCTTGCCGGTGGCGCCGATCGGTCCGGTAAAATAGCCCAACTGCTGGGGCGCCGCTCCGTCCGGCAGCAGGACCGTGGCTGAGGCACGCCATATCGGAAATTGCCAGCCATTGCCGGTGACGTTCCAGTAAAGCTCGTCGTGATCGTCGAAATAACGGAATTGCCTGTTGGTATTGTAGGTGACGCGGAAAACATGCGGCCCGTGCGAGAGCACCTGATCCTGCCGGCCGATATAGATGCGCTCGCCGCGGTCGATCTGCTCGCTATGCCATTCCTCCGGCTGGCCGTCGCGCTCGACAGCAACGACGGCAAAGTCCACATAGGTCGTATGCCCCGCAGTGTCGCGGAAGGTGAGCGGAAAATCCCGAAATATGCCGCGTCTGATCGCATTGCCCTCGGCATTCACCGCGATGGTTTCGGTGACCTGCATCGAGCCGTCATGATTGAGCGTGACCACCTGGTCGAACGAGGTGATGGCTTCCGCAGCTGAGGCAGAAAACGCGGAGAACAACAGGAACAGGGCCAGAGAAAGCCCGGGAAGCCAGCGCGTCATCACACCCCCAATGTGATTGTGTCGGCGCCCCGGACAGGGCGCCCCAGATCATGAAAGGTCTCCCAACCCAGTTTTAGAGGTCAGGTATCAATCGCGGTATGCGACGCCGAGCGAAGCCAGCACATCCCAATAGGCCGGGAAGGTCTTTGCGACGCAGTCGGGGTCAAGAATGGTGATGCCGCCGATCTTCAATCCGGCCAGCGCAAAGCTCATGGCAATGCGATGATCGGCGAAGCTGTCGATGTCGGCGGCGAGCGTCTTGCCGGCAAGGCTTGGATCGGAAGCAATGATGAGGTCGTCGCCTTCCTCGGTGCCCAGGCCCGGTACGATGCGCGAGAGGCCACTCGACAGTGCCCGGACGCGATCGCACTCCTTGACGCGAAGATTGGCGATGCCGACGAAGCGCACCGGCGTTTCGTTGAAGGCGGCGAGAACCGCAAGCGTCGGGACGGCGTCCTGCATCTGCGATCCGTCGATGACGGCAGGCAGATGCGGAAACTGCGAGATCAACTCGTAGGCGCGGGCATCCGGCTGCGAGAATTCCGTCGCCGGCGTGCCGAGATCGATATTGCCGCCGGTCAGCACCTCGGCCGCCCAAAGATAGGTCGCGGCGGAGGCATCGGGCTCGATCAGAAAATCCGTTGCCTGGTAGCCCGTCGGCTCGACGCGCCAGGTAACCGCATTCACGCGCTCCACCTTGGCCCCGAAGGCGCGCATGGCGGCAACGGTGAGGTCGATGTAGCCGAGTGCGCCGATATGTTCGCCGAGCAGTTCGACGTGGACCGGCCGATCGCCGCCAGCCGCCATCATCAGCAGCGCCGAGACATACTGACTGGAAAGGCCGCCATCGATCTGCACACGATCGGCCTCGAACCGGCCGGTGCCGTTGACGGTCACCGGCGGGCAGCCGGTTTCGGCGCTCGCATCGATGCCAAGGGAACGCAAGGCGTCCACCAGCGGGCCGATCGGCCGCTTGCGCATATGGGCGTCGCCGTCGACGACGACTGTGCCGTCGACAAGCGCTGCCGCAGCCGTCAGAAAGCGTGTCGCCGTGCCGGCATTGCCGAGGAACAGCGGTGCGGAAGGAGATAGCAGCTTGCCGCTGCTGGTGACGATGAACGTCGTCGCATCAGGCTCTTCGATCGTGACACCCATGGCGCGCAGGGCCTCTGCCATGTAGCGGGTGTCGTCGCTCTTCAGTGCGCCGGTCAGCCGGCTCGTTCCCTTGGCAAGGCCGGCGAGCAGCAGCGCACGGTTGGTGATCGACTTCGATCCCGGCGGCATGGCGCGGCCGGTCAACGGCTTGCCGGGCGGGATAATCGTGAGTTTGGCTCTACCCATCATCAATCTCTTCAATTCAGCAAAGGTGGCGGGCACAGTGGTCCGCGGTCGGCTTCCTTTACCGCCTCATGCGCAAAATCGATAGGAAAAATCTCAGAACTTGACGGAGGGGACAGCGCGATCGGCTTCGTTGGTGATTTCGAAGAAGTCACGCTTGGCGAAGCCGAACTGACCGGCGATGAGGTTCGAGGGGAAGCTTTCGACCTTGACGTTCAGGTCCCTTGCCGCGCCGTTGTAATAGCGCCGCGACATCTGGATCTCGCCTTCGATGCCTTCGAGCGAGCGCTGCAATTCGAGGAAATTGGTATTCGCCTTGAGGTCGGGATAGGCCTCGGCAAGTGCGATGACACGGCCAAGCGCCTGCGACAGGAGCCCTTCCGCCTGGCCACGCGCGGCAACGTCGCCCGACGGAACCGCCTGCGCCTTGTTGCGCATGGCGATCACTTCCTCGAGCGTGGTCTTTTCGTGCGTGGCATAGCCCTTAACGGTCTCGATAAGGTTGGGAATGAGGTCGGCACGGCGCTTGAGCTGTACATCGATACCGGACCAGGCTTCCTCTGCCACCTGCCGGGCACGAACCAGTCCGTTGTAAGTAAAGACGGCGTACAGCGCGATCAAAACGATGATCGCAAGAACAATATACATCGCGAATCCCCCAGCGACTGCAATTGACGCAACGTTATGCGGCTTCTTGCGCCTTGTCACTCGGCTTTCGGGCTATCTCTATTCTTAGGCCGCCTGTTTGTCCCAGTTCGCGCCGCCGGCATCGGTCAGCAGGAAAGCTTCGCCGCAGGCCTTGGCGAGCGTCCGTACGCGCAGGATGTAGCTCTGGCGTTCCGTTACCGAAATCACGCCGCGCGCATCGAGCAGATTGAAAACGTGGCTCGCCTTGATGCACTGGTCATAGGCCGGGAAAACGCACTTGTGCAGCACCTGATTGGCGCTGTCGCCGGGAGCGCCGGCGGCCAGCAGCGCCAGGCATTCCTTTTCCGCATCGACGAAATGGCGATGCAGCATCTCGGTATTGGCATATTCGAAGTTATGGCGGGAATATTCCTGCTCGGCCTGCAGGAATACTTCGCCGTAGCTGATCTTCTCATCGCCCTCGCGACCGTTGAAGTTCAGGTCGTAGACGTTGTCGACGCCCTGGACGTACATGGCGAGGCGTTCCAGGCCATAGGTCAGCTCGCCGGCGACCGGCGCGACTTCGATGCCGCAAACTTGCTGGAAGTAGGTGAACTGCGAGACTTCCATGCCGTCGCACCAGCATTCCCAACCGAGACCCCAGGCGCCAAGCGTGGGGCTTTCCCAGTCGTCCTCGACGAAGCGGATATCGTGAAGCAGCGGATCGAGGCCGATGGCCGCGAGCGAACCGAGATAGAGTTCCTGCAGGTTCGGCGGATTCGGCTTCAGAATGACCTGATACTGGTAATAATGCTGCAGGCGGTTCGGGTTTTCACCATAGCGGCCGTCCGACGGACGGCGCGACGGCTGTACGTAGGCGGCCTTCCACGGCTTCGGGCCGAGTGCGCGCAACGTCGTCGCCGGATGGAACGTGCCGGCACCCACTTCCATGTCGTAGGGCTGCAGAACCGCGCAACCCTTGTCGGCCCAATAATTATGGAGCGTCAGGATCAGCGCCTGGAAAGAGCGCTTCGGGTTCATGTGGTCGGGCGGTGTCGCGGTCATGGAAAGCAGTCACTATCTACCGTTTATGTTGGCGCGACAGGTGCCACGATGGAAGACAGGGGTCAATAAGCGTTTTTCACAAAGGCCTATCTGAACGGATTTGTAACGGTCAGATGCATCTCTACGAGCAAACCGTGATGTAGATCTTCAGAATAAAATCGTTCACAGTTCGCTTCGAGCGCCGCTGCTACCATCAGCGCATCGTAAAACGGGAATTTGTAGCGCTCTGCGAGCACGAGAGCGGCCAAGGTCATCTTCTCATCAATGGGAACGATGGTTGCAGACAGTTTGACTATCGTCTTTATCGCCTCTTGGATGTCCATCCACGGCACACCAAGCTTTTTGCGACTGACATTAGCGAATTCGCTGAGCGCCTGCACGCTTACGACGAATGGCTCAGCGAGCAGCGACTGCGCTTTTTCCGTACGCGCTTCGTCTGCAAACGCGTAAATGAGAATATTTGTGTCGAGAAAATTGCGCGCCGATCGGGTCATCGCGCATTTGCTTCATCACGATCAAACTTCCAATCATCAGGCAGTTTGAACTTGAACGATTTGACCTTTTCCAAGGCTTTCTGCCGGCTGTCATCCCGCTCGATTTCAAAAGAACCGTTTTCTCCGATGCGCACGACGATGTCGTCGCCTTCCTTGAGTTCCAAGGCTTCTACAACGGAAGCGGGAATACGAATTGCCAGACTATTCCCCCATTTTGCGACTTGCATCGATCACTCCATGATATACTTTTCATCTGTATATCATTCATGTGGATACATGGCTATTAAATCTACTCGTCATCGCGCTTGACGCGGTATTCCCCCGTCTTCGGGTCCTTGACCAGCGTGCCGATCGCGCCGGTCCGGCGCTCGCTTTCGGTACGCCGGGATTTTTCCGAGAGTTTTCTCGCTTCGCGCACGAAGCGGCGATAGAGCAGCCAGAGACCGCCGACAGCAACAGCAAGGAAGACGATCTGCGGCATCACGCCGTACTCCCGATTACAATCCGTATCGGCCCCACAATGCCTTCTCCTCGGCCACTTCCGCAAGACCGGAGGCGAGGCCGGCGCCGATGCCGTCCAAGCCCGAGAGGGAGATGCCGGGCGCCTTGCGGCCGAACAGGCTGCGCGGCGTGGTGACCAGCTCCAGCTTGGTCTTGTCGCCGTACCGCTTCTTCAATTCCTGCCTGAGGTCGCCGAGCCCGTCGATCAGGCCGAGTTCGAGTCCGCGCGTGCCGGTCCAGAACAGGCCGGAGAACACGGTATCGTCGTCGGTCAGCTTGCCCCTGCGACGTTCCTTCACCATGTCGATGAAGACCTTGTGGATCTCAAGCTGCAGGCTTTTCAGATATTCGATGTCCTTTTCCTTCTCCGGCTGGAACGGATCGAGGATCACCTTGTTTTCGCCGGCGGTGTAGACGCGGCGTTCGACACCGAGCTTCTTCAGCAGTTCCGGAAACCCGAAGCCGCCGGAGACGACGCCGATCGAGCCGACGATGGAGGTGGCATCGGCAATGATCTCATCGCCGGCAAGCGCGATCATGTAACCGCCCGATGCCGCCACGTCCTCGACGAAAACCAGGACTTTCTTTTCTTTCTCGCGAGCCAGCTCACGAATGCGATTGTAGATCAGGCGCGATTGCACCGGCGAGCCGCCCGGCGAATTGACGACGATGGCAACCGCGGGCGCGCCCTTCATACCGAACGCCTTTTCCAATGCCTGTGCGACACCGACAAGATTGAGCGACTGCCGCAGCGGACCGCCGCCGGAGGCAATGACGCCGCTTAGCCGAACGACGGGAACAACAGTCCTTTCCTTGCGAAACCGCTTCGGAAGCATACGCCTGAAAAAACCAGCCATTCGTCATACCTGTATCATGATGTCTGTTGTCGGTGATGTATGCATGGAAATGGCGAACGCAACATCCATGATCTCAATTTGCCGCCTAAATTGCTTTGTCTCTGTTCTTCAACGTCCGAAAGGCGAAAGCGTGTCGCCGCGAAGACCGAATCCGGACCCATAGCGGCAATTGCAGGAATGCCACAACACCGGCGCGATGATCGGAGAATGATTTTCCCTGTTGCGAATGAATTGCATTATCATTCTAAAACGCCTATCTCTCATACTACGATACTCCGCAGGACTCCCATGGATATCATGAAACCCAAGCCCGATGCGGGCTGGCGACATGATCGGCAAGAGGCCACTCTTTCCGATGTCTATCGCTCGGTCGAAACCGCAAAGGGCGGCTCGATGCTTCGCCGCGTCGCCGCTTTCGCAGGCCCGGGTTATCTCGTTGCCGTCGGCTACATGGACCCCGGCAACTGGGCGACGTCGCTCGCCGGTGGTTCAAAATTCGGTTACGCGCTGCTCACCGTCGCCCTGATGTCCAATATCATGGCCGTCATTCTGCAGGCGCTGTGCGCGCGGCTGGCGATCGCGACAGGGCGCGATCTCGCCCAGGCATGCCGCGATGCCTTCCCGCGCTTCGTCTCCGTGCCCCTCTGGGCCATGGCGGAAATCGCCATCATCGCCACTGACATTGCGGAAGTCGTCGGCACCGCGATCGGCCTCAATCTTGTTTTCGGCCTGCCGCTGGAACTCGGCGTGCTTCTGACCGCCCTCGACGTCTTTCTGATCCTCGGCCTGCAACGTCTTGGCTTCCGCTGGGTGGAGGCGCTGATCATCACGCTGCTCGGCGTCATCGCTATCTGTTTCGGCGTACAGGTGCTGCTCGCCGACCCAGACTGGGGCGGTGTCGTCAGGGGCTTCTTGCCGACTACGCAGATCATCCGCGATCCGGACATGCTCTATCTCGCGCTCGGTATTCTCGGTGCGACGGTCATGCCGCATAATCTTTATCTGCATTCCGGCATCGTGCAGACGCGGGCTTTCGGCCATACGTTGCCAGAGAAGAAAGAGGCGCTGGTCTTTGCGACGATCGACTCGACCGTGGCTCTCACCTTCGCCCTTTTGATCAACGCCTCCATTCTCATCCTCGCGGCAGCCGCCTTCCACGCGCACGGACGGACCGATATCGTCGAGCTGGCACAGGCGGAATCGCTGCTGGCGCCGCTGCTCGGCCTGTCGATCGCACCGACGCTCTTTGGCATCGCGCTGCTCTGTTGCGGCTTGAATTCGACAGTAACGGCGACGCTTGCCGGACAGATCGTCATGGAAGGTTTCCTGCAGCTGAAGATCAAGCCGTGGGTACGCCGCATGGTCACCCGCGCGCTGGCGATTATCCCGGCGGGTATCGTCACCATCTGGTTCGGCGATGCCGGCACTGCCGAATTGCTGATCCTCACCCAGGTCGTGCTCAGCCTGCAGCTTTCCTTTGCCGTCTTTCCGCTGGTGATGTTCACCGCCAACAAAGCCAAGATGGGCGAGCTCGTCGCGCCGCGCTGGCTGAGCGCGATCGCCTATGTGATCGCTTTCATCATCGCAGCGCTGAATATCAAGCTGATTTTCGACGCTTTTTGACGCTGCTCATTTCCGCGCATAAGCGGCGCGGCCATTGTTCAGATCGTCGACGAAATCCGAGAACTTATGCGTTCCCTCGCCGTGCATGACGAGCGGCGCGCGCAGCGTCAGCCGCGCCCGCGAGCCCTTGATGGCCGTCACCAGGATCCGCACCGCGTTCTCCCCCTCGCGGGGATGAACCGGCGTGATCTCGATGCCGCCGAAACGGCGGCCGCAGGCGGCAATGATCTCGCCGATCGACTGGGGCCGGGCAATCAGCGACAGCTGGCCGCCGGGGATCATGATGGCGCCCGCGGTGCGCACCCAGCGCTCGAACAGGTCATCGGTCATCGCATGCGCTTCCGCCTTCAGTGCGTCCGGCGTCAACCGGTCGCTGGCGTCGTTGAAGGGCGGGTTCATGATGACGTGGTGAAAGCTGTCGTCGATCAGGCCTGCGTCGTTACGGGCGCCACCGACGAGGGTGACGTCGGCTTCGACGACCGCGACACGGCTCGCAAAGCGGGCATTTTCCTCAAGCAGCAGGCTCTTTCGGGCAAACTCGGCCATCTCCGCCGAACGCTCGAACAGGACAACATCCGCAAGGTCGAGCCGCGATGCCACCGCCATGCCGGCAGCTCCGGCACCCGCACCAAGATCGGCAACCCGAATGCTGCGGTCATCGGCCACCAGTGCGGCGAGCAGCATCGCATCCATTCCCGAGCGATGGCCTCGGCCCTTCGGCTGGACGATATGGAAGGCGCCGCGATGAAAAGCATCGACCGTTTCGGTTGCTTTATCGCCCATGACGAAGCCTCAGCGCAGCGGACGAAGTTCGTCGCCGAGCCCGGCATCGGTCAGAATGCGCCGGGCCTGATCGATGCGGTCGTTCTCTACCATGAAGCGACGCGGCAGCATGCCGAGGGAGCCCTCAAGAATGCTCATGGCCTGATCCGCGATGAAACAATGAATCCCGGCGTCCTTCATCAGGCTCTCCGCAAAAGAGAGAAGAACAGGGTCATTGGTGCGGATGAGTTCGTGCATAAGCCTCGGGTTTCCTGTCAAATTTGCGCGACGAGACAAATCGCCTCTTGCCGCCTCTTTCGCCCCTTCTTATTGTGCTTTGCAGAAAATGAACAGGAGTCCGGATCGTTGGGCGTCGTGATACCGCTTGAAGAAAGCAAGAATAAACAGGCTTCCATCAAGCCATTGGTGGATCTGACCAAGGCGGATATGGAACGCGTAAACCAGCTCATCCTGTCGAAAGCCGGCTCCGATGTGCAGATGATTCCCGAGGTTGCTGAGCACCTGATCTCGTCGGGCGGCAAGCGCCTGCGGCCGATGCTGACGATCGCGTCCGCCGCGCTCTACAACTATCAGGGCGACAATCATATCAAGCTCGCGACCTCGGTCGAATTCCTGCATACGGCAACGTTGCTGCATGACGACGTGGTGGACGAAAGCGATCTGCGCCGCGGCAAGTCGACGGCCCGGATGATCTGGGGCAACCAGGCGAGCGTGCTTGTCGGCGACTTCCTGCTCGGCCAGGCATTCCGGATGATGGTCGAGGTCGGCTCGCTGGAAGCGCTCGACGTGCTCTCTTCGGCCGCCTGCGTCATCGCCGAGGGCGAAGTGCTGCAGCTTTCGGTTTCGAAGAACATGGAAACGACGGAAGACGATTATCTCTCCGTCATCCGCGCCAAGACCGCGGCTCTTTTTGCCGCCGCTGCCGAAGTCGGCCCGATCGTTGCCAATGCGGGCAAGGCCGAACGCAACGCGCTGAAGTCCTACGGCACCAATCTCGGCCTCGCTTTCCAGCTTGTCGACGATGCACTCGATTACGGCGGCAAGGCTGCCGATCTCGGCAAGAATGTCGGCGACGACTTCCGCGAAGGCAAGATCACGCTGCCGGTCGTGCTGTCGTTCCGCCGCG
>JAGWJK010000075.1 GCA_028865845.1 Rhizobiaceae bacterium | reverse complement strand
CGCTGCCGGTGGCGGCATTGACGAGGCGGGTCGCCTGCGGTGTCGACCAATGTATGGCGCCGTCGCCCTTTACCGCCAGCAGATGCCGGCCGGCGGCATCGAGCGCGACGCGGGCGCTTTGGGCCGAGCGCGCGTTGCGCAGATGGACGCGGATGCGCGCCCGCAATTCATCGACGTTGATCGGCTTGCTGAGATAGTCGACGCCGCCCGATTCCAGTGCGTGGACGACGTGTTCTGTCTCCGTCAGCCCCGTCATGAAGATGACCGGCACCTGGGCGACTGCCGCGTTGGCCTTGAGCCGCCGGCAGGTCTCGAAGCCATCCATCGACGGCATCACGGCGTCGAGCAGGATCAGGTCCGGCGTAATGCGGTCGACGATGTTCAACGCGGCCTGTCCGGACGTTGCGATCAGCACGGAAAAACCGGATTGTTCCAGGGCATCGGTGAGAAAACCGAGCGCCTCCGGCGAGTCGTCCACCAGCAAGACTATATCGCGGGGAAGGGCAGGCTCAGCCAATCGTCTCTACCTTTTCGTTGTCGAAAGTGCGCAGGAAATCCAGAAAACCGCCGAGATCGAAAGCCTGGACATAGACACGCGATGCGTCGTTGAAGGGTTGGTTCTCGGCAAGCTTTGCGAGGTCCGCAAGCTTGGCTTCGATGCCTCTGATATAGCCGATCTCGCCGAGCCGCATCAATTCGCGGACATGCTCGATCCCCGGGCTTTTCATTGGCTGCTGCTTCGGCGGCGCGGGCGTCGTTCCATCGGAATAGACCCATTTCAGGCCGAGATGTAGAGCGAGCTTGTCGCGGAGCTGGCGGATATCGATCGGCTTGGCGATGGCGTCGTTGTGGCTGTCATCGCTCTCCCTGGCCGTGGCGCCGTCGCCGATATTGGCCGATAGCATCAGGATCGGCGACGTCTGGCCGTTTTCCCTCAGCCGCGACACGAGTTGCCAGCCATTCATGCCGGGCATGGAGATGTCGACCAGGAAAAGATCGGGCTTGATGCCCTCGATCAAGGTCAGGCAGTCCGGCCCGCTATTGGCCGTCAGGACGACGAAATCGAGCGGCACGAGAATTTCGCGCATCAACTCGCGATGATCCTCGTTGTCGTCGACGACGACGATGGTTCGCCGCGGGCCTTCGTAGCTGACGATCCTCTGCTCCTGCGCCGGCGGCTTGATCGGCCACGAGACTGCCGACAGCATCAGTCGCACGCGGAAGGTCGAGCCCTTGTCCTTCTCGCTGACGACGGAAATTTCGCCGCCCAGCGTGTTGGTGAGCAGCTGCGTGATGGTAAGGCCAAGGCCGAGGCCCGGCATCGGGCGGATGCTCTCGGCTTCACCACGCTGGAAGGGCTCATAGATACGGGTGAGATCCTTCTCGGCGATGCCACGCCCGGTATCGGTGATGGTGAAGGTCGCGACCTGGCTGCGATAGCCGACCTCGAACCGCACGCTGCCAGCGTCGGTAAACTTGATCGCGTTGGAGAGCAGGTTGACGAGGATCTGCCTCA
Organism: Rhizobiaceae bacterium; assembly: GCA_028865845.1. GTDB lineage: Bacteria > Pseudomonadota > Alphaproteobacteria > Rhizobiales > Rhizobiaceae > Rhizobium. The sequence continues at coordinate 9,169 of JAGWJK010000075.1, read as the reverse complement.
GTCGCTTCTCGTCGGTGCGCACGTAATGGGGAAGTGCGGGTGCACGCTCGTGGACGAAAGCGAGGCCCTTGGCCTGCGCCTGCGGACGGAACATGTCGATGATCTGGTCGAGAAAATCCTGGATATTGATCTCGTTAGAATAGACCTGAAGCCGTCCGGCCTCGATCTTGGAAATATCCAATAGCCCATCGATGAGCCCCGAAAGATGCTCAGCGCTGCGGCGGATGACCTTCAGCGACGATTGCCGCGGCGCGGGGATGGTATCGTCGCGCTCGAGGATCTGCGCATAGCCGAGCACGGCATTGAGCGGCGTGCGCAGTTCATGGCTGAGGCCGACGACATAACGGCTCTTGGCGCGGTTTGCCGCCTCCGCCGCCTCCTTGGCGCTCTGCAACGCGGCGTCCGTCTTCTTGTGCGCGGCAATTTCCTTCAGCAGCAGCGAATTTTGCCGCGAGGATTCTTCCTCGGCGACGACGCGGCTGTCATGGGCAAGCACATAGAACCAGCAGACGACGCCGGCGATGACGGCAAAGACGAAGAAAACGATCAGGATGGTGCGATCGACCACCGCGGCCGTTTCCGGAGAGGCCGAGCCGACTTGATGCGCGATCAGCGCCAGGATCGCTCCGACGGCCGTCAGCGCGACCGCGACCGCAATGCCGTAGCGGCCAAGCCGCGTCGCGAGCTTGGCGACGACGGTCTCGGGCAGGAGCGTCTTTGCGACGGTGCCGACCTGCGCGTTTAGCCGCGCCTTCGGCTTGCACATGTCGTGGCAACGGCTGTCGAGGGAGCAGCACAGCGAACAGATCGGCGCGGCATAGGCCGGGCACCACGCCATGTCCTCCGGCTCGAAAGGATGTTCGCAGACCGAGCAGGTGATGGTGGTGAGCGTCTTCCAGCTCTGCCGTGGCTTGCGGGCGAGATAGAACTTGCCGCCGGTCGCCCAGGCGATGGTCGGCGAGGCGATCAGGGCGATGACGAGGGTGAGATAGGGAGCGAGCGACGCGGCGATGCTGCCAAATGCACCGAAATGCGCGATCAGCGCGATCGTCGCCGACAGCGTCATCGCGCCGAGGCCGACCGGATTGATGTCGTAGAGATGCGCGCGCTTGAATTCGATGCCCGGAGGCGCAAGTCCGAGTGGCTTGTTGATGAAGAGATCGGCGGAGATGGTGCAGAGCCACGCCATCGCGATGATCGAGAAGATACCCAGCGTTTCTTCCAGCAGCCTATAGATGCCGAGCTCCATCAACAGCAGGGCGATGGCGACGTTGAAGACCAGCCAGATCACGCGACCGGGATGGCTATGCGTCAGTCGTGAGAAGAAATTCGACCAGGCCAGCGATCCGGCATAGGCGTTCATGACGTTGATCTTCAGCTGCGAGACCATGACGAAGGCGGCCATTAGGAGCAGGGCAGCGGTATGCCAGGGGATCATGTAGCCGAAGGCGGTGAGATACATCTGCGCGGGATCGGCTGCGCGGTCGGCGGGAACGCCCGAGGTCAGCGTCAACACGACGAGAAATGAGCCGGCGAGCAGTTTCGGCGCGCCGATGATCACCCAGCCGGGGCCGGCGAGGAAAATCGCGAGGCGATGCCGCCATTTGCGATGACCTTCCGGCGGCAGGAAGCGCAAAAAGTCAGCTTGTTCGCCGATCTGCGACATTAGCGCCAGGATCACCGCCGACGCCGCACCGAACTCGACGAGATCGAAGGGAGCGGCGGTTCCCGGCGCGCCGGAGGCGTGATGGATGCCGGCAAAGGCGCGCCAGAGATCGAATTTCTGCCAGTCCGACAGGGCGATGAAAACGAACGGCAGGACGTTCAGAACAATCCAGAACGGCTGCGTCAGCAGCTGAAAACGGCTGATGAGGCGCACGCCGTGCGTGACCAGCGGGATGACCATGACTGCGCTGAGGATATAGCCGATCCAGAGCGGAATGCCGAGCGTCAGCTCCAGCGCGCCGGACATGATCGACGCCTCGATCGAAAACAGCATGAAGGTGAAACTGGCGTAGATAAGCGATGTAATGGTCGAGCCGATATAACCGAAGCTGGCGCCGCGGGTGAGCAGATCGATGTCGACGCCATGACGGATCGCGTAGCGGCTGATCGGCAGGCCGATCGCGAGCATCGCGATGCTGGCAACGATGATGGCGTAGAAGGCGTTGGTCGTCCCGTAGGAGAGGGTGATGGCACCGCCGATTGCTTCGAGCGCGAGGAAGGAGATCGCGCCGATCGCCGTCTGGGAGATACGCTGCGAGGAAAATTGCCGGGCGCTTTTGGCGGTGAAGCGGAGCGCATAGTCTTCCAGCGTCTGGTTCGCGACCCAGCGGTTATATTCTCGTCTGACCGGAATGATGCGTTGCCGCGCTGCCATGCCTACCCTTCAGCGGTCTTGCCGTCGACAATGCGGCAAGTCTATCCGTGTCGTAACATGGATTGCGGTAGTCCTTAAGAGCGCCGGGCGCCAATGTCCTGCACATTTCGCCCCGCTTCCTACGTCATATTACGTATGTGGAATCCCCTGGGCCTGCCGGATAGTCGCTGCAGGCAACGGTTAACCTTCCTTTACAAACCGTTGCGGCTGACAAGAAGAGGGGAACTACACATGAAACTGAAGACTTTTGTCTCCGGCGCGCTGATGGCCGCCATCATGTCGACAACTGCATTCCATGGAGCTTTTGCTGCCGACGACACGATCAAGGTCGGCGTTCTCCATTCGCTTTCCGGCACCATGGCAATTTCCGAAACGACGTTGAAAGACGCCATGCTGATGCTCATCGATGAGCAGAACAAGAAGGGCGGCGTTCTCGGCAAGAAACTCGAAGCAGTCGTGGTCGACCCGGCTTCCGACTGGCCGCTGTTTGCCGAAAAGGCGCGCGAGTTGATCCAGAAGGACAAGGTTTCGGCCGTCTTCGGTTGCTGGACCTCGGTGTCGCGCAAGTCGGTGCTGCCGGTGTTCAAGGAGCTCGACTCCGTTCTCTTCTACCCGGTCCAGTTCGAGGGTGAAGAATCCGAGCGCAACGTCTTCTATACCGGCGCTGCCCCGAACCAGCAGGCTATCCCGGCCGTCGACTATCTGATGCAGAACGAAGGCGTGAAGCGCTGGGTGCTCGAAGGCACCGACTACGTCTATCCGCGCACGACCAACAAGATCCTCGAAGCCTATTTGAAGTCGAAGGGCGTCAAGGACGAAGACATCATCATCAACTACACGCCGTTCGGCTTCTCCGACTGGCAGACCGAAGTCTCGAAGATCAAGGCTTTCGGTTCGGCCGGCAAGAAGACGGCCGTCGTTTCCACCATCAACGGCGATGCCAACGTCCCGTTCTACAAGGAACTCGGCAACCAGGGCGTCAAGGCTGAAGACATCCCGGTCGTGGCTTTCTCGGTCGGCGAAGAAGAGCTGGCCGGCGTCGACACCAAGCCGCTGGTCGGCCATCTCGCCGCCTGGAACTACTTCCAGTCCGTCGATACGCCTGCCAATGCCGAATTCATCAAGGAATGGCACGCCTACCCCAAGGACGACAAGCGCGTCACCAACGACCCTATGGAAGCCGCCTATATCGGCTTCAACATGTGGGTGAAGGCCGTCGAAAAGGCCGGGACGACCGATCCGGACAAGGTCATCGACGCTCTCGTCGGCGTCTCCGTTCCGAACCTGACCGGTGGTTACGCCACCATGATGCCGAACCACTACATCACCAAGCCGGTCCTGATCGGCGAAGTGCAGGATAACGGCCAGTTCGACGTCGTGTCGCAGACCCCGGAAGTCGTCGGCGACGAATGGTCCGATTACCTGCCCGACAGCAAGGACCTGATCTCGGATTGGCGCATGCCGATGAACTGCGGCAACTTCAACGTCACCACCGGCAAATGCGGCGGCAAGGGTTCCTGATCGGCGATCTGATATCGAGGCAGCGATGAGCTGCCTCGATAATGATTTGATTTTCAAAGAATTTTTGAAATCACCTTCGCATTTCCGCCCTGCTGTTCCCGATTTGGACAGCGTATGAAAAGCGCCGTGGGCGGGCTCATTCGCCCGCGGCAGCATGAGGGGACACGTGCAATGTTCGACAGATTCGTTTACCGCATGGCCATGGCGCTCTGCGCCGGCTTCTGCCTCGTCCTGCTGCTGACGGCAACTGCGTTGCGCGCCCAGGAAGATGCTCACAGCCTCATCAACGCGCTCGGTTCGGCGAATTTCCAGCAGGCCGACGAGATTGTGAAGAACCTCGCCAAGACCGGGGACCCGAAGGTGGTTCCGGCGCTTCAGGCCTTTTCCGACGGCGATCTTTATACTCGCAGGTCAGACAACCAGGTTTTCATTGCCAAGTCCGCCGGAGATAATCTCAACTTGACGGACCCCGTTACCGGGCAGGCTGCCGGCCAGGAGAGCAAGGAAAATCTCGTCAAGATCAAGATCAACAACAATCTCCGCCGCACGGTTCGCGCGGCTCTCGGCGGTTTGACGCTGATGAGCCCGGATCGTGCGACGCGCCTGGAGGCGGCGCAATCGGTCTTCAAATCGCCGAGCGCGGATTCGCTCGAAGCGCTGGAAACCGCGCTGAAGACCGAGAAGGACAGTGAAATTCGCGACGTGCTGCAAAAGGCGCGCGCGGTTGCCATTCTCGGTTCCGATCGGCCGGTCGACGAAAAGAAAGCCGCGATCGAAACGATCAAGACGGAAGCGGGCCGCGACGCCATCGGCATCCTGTCTTCGGTCTCCGTCGATGACAGCCTCAAGCCAGCGGTCACGGCCGCGATTGCCGATATCCAGAGCCAGCTTGCGATCTGGGATGCGGTGCAGAACGTCTGGTACGGCCTGTCGCTCGGCTCGGTGCTGCTGCTTGCGGCCATCGGCCTTGCCATCACCTTCGGCGTCATGGGCATCATCAATATGGCCCACGGCGAGATGGTGATGCTCGGCGCCTATTGCACCTTCATGGTCCAGAGCGTCATCCGCACATCCTATCCTGAGCTGTTCGACTGGTCGCTGGCGATTGCCCTGCCTGTTGCCTTTGTAGTCACCGGCGCCGTTGGCCTTGTCATCGAGCGCGGCGTCATCCGCTTCCTCTACGGCCGGCCGCTGGAAACGCTGCTTGCCACCTGGGGCATCTCGCTCATCCTGCAGCAGGCGGTGCGTTCGATTTTCGGTCCGACGAACCAGGAGGTCGGTAACCCGTCCTGGATGTCCGGCTCGTTCGACCTCGGCTATCTGAGCATCACCTGGAACCGCATGTGGATCATCGTCTTTTCGCTCGCCGTCTTCGTTGCCCTGCTGCTGTTGCTCAAGCGCTCGGCCTTCGGCCTGCAGATGCGGGCGGTGACGCAGAACAGGCGCATGGCATCCTCCATGGGTATCCGCACGCCATGGGTCGACGCATTCACCTTTGCCCTGGGGTCGGGCATTGCGGGGATGGCGGGCGTTGCGCTCTCGCAGATCGACAACGTCTCGCCAAACCTTGGCCAGAGCTACATCATCGACAGCTTCATGGTCGTGGTCTTCGGCGGTGTCGGCAATCTCTGGGGCACCTTGGTCGGCGCCTTCTCGCTCGGCATCCTCAACAAGTTCCTCGAGCCCTATGCCGGCGCTGTGCTCGGCAAGATCCTGGTGCTCGTTCTCATCATTCTCTTTATCCAGAAACGTCCCCGCGGGCTCTTCGCCCTCAAGGGCAGGGCGGTGGAAGCATGATCACGGCATTTCTCCTCCGCTCGCTCGACCGCCGCATCAGCATTGCCATCGCCATCCTGATCGCTGTCGCCATTCTAGTGCCCCTGTCGAACCTGGCATTACCGGAAACCAGCACGCTGCATGTGCCCACCTATCTGATGTCGCTGTTTGGCAAGTATCTGACCTATGCGCTGCTGGCCTTGGCGCTTGACCTCGTGTGGGGGTACTGCGGCATTCTTTCGCTCGGCCATGGTGCCTTCTTCGCGCTCGGCGGTTATGCCATGGGCATGTATCTCATGCGCCAGATCGGCGCGCGCGGCACCTACGGCAATCCGATCCTGCCGGATTTCATGGTGTTCCTGAACTGGAAGGATCTGCCGTGGTTCTGGTATGGCTTCGATCAGTTCTGGTTTGCGATGATCATGGTGCTCGTCGCGCCCGGATTGCTCGCCTTCGTCTTCGGCTGGTTCGCCTTCCGCTCTCGCGTCAACGGTGTCTATCTGTCGATCATCACCCAGGCGATGACCTATGCCCTGCTGCTTGCCTTCTTCCGCAACGACATGGGTTTTGGCGGCAATAACGGCCTGACCGACTTCAAGGACATTCTCGGCTTCAACATCCAGGCCGATGGCACGCGCGCCGCCCTGTTTGCGATCACGTCGCTCGTCCTGGCACTGGCATTGATGTTGTCCTCGGCCATCGTGCGCTCGAAATACGGCAAGGTGCTGGTGGGCGTCCGCGATGCGGAGAGCCGGACACGCTTCCTCGGATATCGCGTCGAGCATGTGAAGCTCTTCGTTTTCACCGTCTCGGCGATGATGGCGGGTATTGCGGGCGCGCTCTACGTGCCGCAGATCGGCATCATCAATCCCGGCGAATTCGCGCCGGCCAACTCGATCGAAGTGGTCATCTGGACGGCGGTCGGGGGGCGCGCGACACTGATCGGGCCGATCATCGGCGCCATTCTCGTCAACGGCGGCAAGTCGATCTTCACTGGCCTGTTTCCCGACTTCTGGCTTTTTGCCCTTGGCGGCCTATTCGTTGCTGTGACGCTGTTCCTGCCCAAGGGCATCGTCGGCACGCTCGCGCCTTATATGCGCAGCAAGCCGAAGCCGAGCGCGCCGCAGCCGACGCGCAAAGAAGACGAAACCGGCAAGACCATCCAGGCGGCGGAGTGAGACCATGATCCCGGACGTCAAACCCAACAGCATGCTTTACCTCAACAATGTCTCGGTTTCCTTCGATGGCTTCAGGGCGCTGAATTCGCTGTCGATCGTCATCGAGCCCGGCGAGCTCCGCGCCATCATCGGCCCGAACGGCGCCGGCAAGACGACGATGATGGATATCATCACCGGCAAGACCAAGCCGGACGAGGGGGAAGTCTTCTTCAACGGCCAGGTGGACCTCACCAAGAAGGACGAGGCCGACATCGCCCAGCTCGGCATTGGCCGCAAATTCCAGAAGCCGACCGTCTTTGAAAGCCACACGGTCTGGGACAATCTGGAACTGGCGCTCAATCGCAAACGTACCGTCTTCTCGACGCTGTTCTACCGCCTTATGCCGGACGATCGCGACCGCATCTACGAAATCCTCGAAACGGTGCGGTTGACGCATCGGCGCGACGAACTGGCGGCCAATCTCTCGCATGGGCAGAAGCAGTGGCTGGAGATCGGCATGCTGCTCGCGCAGGAACCGAAGCTGCTTCTGGTCGATGAGCCCGTCGCCGGCATGACGGATGCCGAGACGGCGGAGACTGCGGTGCTGCTAAAGGAAATCGCAAAGACCCGGTCCGTCGTCGTCGTCGAGCACGACATGGGTTTCATCCGGGATCTCGGCGTCAAGGTGACATGTCTGGCCGAAGGTTCGGTCCTTGCCGAAGGCTCGATCGATTTCGTCAGCAACGATCCGAAAGTGATCGAAAACTATCTGGGGCGGTGAGATGCTGGTAGTCGAAAACGCAAATCTTCATTATGGCGCCGCCCAGGCACTGCGCGGGATTTCGGTCAAGGCCGAGATGGGCAAGATCACTTGCGTGCTCGGGCGCAACGGCGTCGGCAAGAGTTCGCTGCTGCGTGCCGTGACCGGACAGCACACGTTGTCGGCGGGGACGGTCACCTTCAACGATGTGACGTTGAACGGCATGGCGCCCTTCGCCCGAGCCAAGCACGGGATCGGTTACGTGCCGCAGGGCCGAGAAATCTTTCCGCTGCTGACGGTCAAGGAAAACCTGGAGACCGGATTTGCTCCCGTGCCGCGGCGCGACCGCAACATTCCTGAAGACATCTACAATCTGTTTCCGGTGCTGAAGTCGATGCTGTCGCGGCGTGGCGGCGATCTTTCCGGCGGCCAGCAGCAACAACTGGCGATCGGCCGTGCGATGGTGACGCGTCCGAAGATCCTGGTATTGGACGAGCCGACCGAAGGCATCCAGCCGTCGATCATCAAGGATATCGGCCGGGCTATCCGCTATCTGCGCGATTCGACCGGCATGGCGATCCTCCTCGTCGAGCAGTATCTGGATTTCTGCCGCGAGCTTGCCGATTACGTCTACATCATGGATCGTGGCGAGATCGTGCATGAGGGTCTCGCGGAGACGCTGGACACTCCCGAGGCACGCCGGCACCTGACCGTGTAATGCCGTTGCCGTTGTTTTCAGCGTCTGATGAAAAAATCGGCGGCGGTTTTCCGCCATGGCCCGGCGCAACAGGCGCTTGATAAGGCATGGAAATTGCTTGCCTTAATGGGTTGCGGAGTTCAATGCTCTGCGAAGACCTGACGTGATCTGCGGAGAGACGGAATGACGATGGCGGCGGTGAGCACGAGACCGCAGAGGGCGCGGGGACGCGGCCATCTGGTGGCCAAGACGCTCGACGGGCGGACGCGTCTTCAGGAGTTCTTCCAGGAGGGTGCGGCGAAGATAAGGTTGCCCGACACCTTCGATAATTCCATGGAAGCGGTGATCATCAATACCGCAGGTGGCCTCACGGGCGGCGACCGTATGGATTGGGGCGTCGTCGCCGGCCCAGGCACGCGCATCGACGTCACCACACAGGCCTGCGAGAAGATCTACAAAGCCTCGGCCGGCACCGCCGAAGTCGTGACCTCGATCAAGGTTGGCGCCAATGCGCGCGTCGACTGGCTGCCACAGGAAACCATTCTTTTCGATCGATCGTCCCTGTCCCGCCGCCTTGAGGTCGATCTCGATGAGACAAGCGAGTTTCTGGCCGTCGAGGCCATCCTGCTCGGACGCAAGGCGATGGGCGAGGTAATGGTACAGGGCCTGTTCCGCGACCGCTGGCGCATTCGCCGGGCGGGGCGGTTGATCCATGCCGAGGAGCTGCGTCTCGATGGCGACATCGCCTCGCTGACGGCGTCGCATGCGGTGCTGAAAGGGCAGGTGGCCTTCGCGACGCTGCTTTATGCCGGCCCGCTGGCGGAAACCTATCTCGGCAAGGTAAGGCCGTTGCTGGATGGGCATATGGGCGGGGCAAG
>JAGWJK010001097.1 GCA_028865845.1 Rhizobiaceae bacterium | reverse complement strand
ATGTTCCTGCCAGGCGTCGAGACTGCCGTCCTTGGCAATCGCGCCCTTGAACTGGTGATAGCCGGCGGGACGGTAAAAGTCGTGGCTGAAATCGTCCTCCCGGGTCCATTGCAGCTTGACGGGTGCGTTCACTTTCATGGCGATGGCCGCCGCCTCGCAGGCATAGTCGTTGACAAGCCGCCGCCCGAAACCACCGCCGACGCGGGTCTGGTGCATCACGATCTTGTCCTCGGGCAGGCCCACCACTTTGGCGATCACGGGCAAACCGCGATCGGGTTGCTGGGTGGGCACCCACATTTCCATGATCCCGTCATGCCAGTGCGCCGTGGTATTCATCGGCTCCAGCGGCACATGAGCGGCGAAGGGATATTCGTAAAATGCCTCCACGACCTTGGCGGCGTTGGCAAAGGATGTGTCGACGTTGCCGACGTTGTCATCGAACTTGTCGGGGAAGGTGGTTGCTATCTTCTTGGCCTGGGCAGAAAACTGTGAAGACGAATCCGTCGACGCCTTGCTCAAATCCCAATCTACCTTGAGCTTGCCCTTTGCCTGGAGCGCACTCCAGGTGTCCCTGGCGATGATGGCCACCCCCGGCATCACCTCGACCATCATCCCGGTGCCGTCCACCGCGAAGGCGTCGAGCACGCCGCTCTCCGCCTTGATCTCGTCGACATTGAAGGATTTGACCTTGCCGCCCGCCGCCGGACATTTGGTGAAGTTGGCATAGACCATGCCCGGACGCTGGACATCGATGCCGAACAGCGGCTGACCGGTCACGACCTTGGGATCGTCGACGCCGTGATAGCGTTTGCCGATCAGCCGATATTCGGCGCGGGTCTTCAGCTTCAGGCTCTTGGGATCGGGCACCGGCATTTTTGCCGCCGCCATGGCGAGCGAGCCGTAGGTCGCGGACCGGCCGCTGGCGGCATGGGTCAGGACCGAATTCTCGGCGGTGATCTGGGATGGGTCGACCTGCCACTCTTGGGCGGCGGCGGCGATCAGCATCGCCTTGGCGCCGGCGCCGGCCCGGCGCAGCTGATCCCAGGCGCGCGGGATAGAGGTCGAACCGCCTGCGCCCTGGTTGCCGTAGACCTTGGGATTGATATCGGCCTGTTCCATGACGACATGGTCCCAGTCTGCGTCGAGTTCGTCCGCGATAATCACGCCAAAGGAGGTCTTGATGCCCTGGCCGATCTCCGGCGCTTTGGAATAGATGGTGATGGTATTGTCCAGAGCGATGCGGATGAACGCATTCATCGCCTGTTCAGCGCTCTCCGGCGTGTCTGACGCGAACGCCGGACGACCGCCAAGATGAAAACCCAATATCAGGCCCGCTGCGCCGGCACCTGCCAGTTTGAAGAAGCCGCGGCGTCCCACGGCCAGTGACATATCGGCCGCCGGCATGGAACGAACCTCGCGCATCAAAGCCGACAAATAGGCATCGGACTGGGCAAAGTTGATGTCATCCATTGGGTGCCTCCGGGGAAACATGTTGCTGGGCTGCCTGTTTGCGCAGATCGGCCACATCCTTGCCTGTCAAATTCGCGCCCTTGGCGCCGAAACGAGCGGTCACATAATTGGCGACGGCGGCTATGTCGTCGTCGGAATAGCCCTGGCCGAAGGCGGGCATGAAGATCTTGCCGTCGGCGGTCGTGCGGTTGACGCCGTTGATGACCGTCTGCGCCACGTTGGTGGCGCTGGGGTCGTTGACGGCGCGCACGCCGGTCAATGTCGCAAAGCCGGTTACCGGGCTGACGCCGGTCCAGTCATGACAGCTGGCGCAGGCACTGGCGAAGATCTTTTCGCCGCGCGGATCGGAGGCCGCCACGACGCCTTCCTTGTGGGAGGCAGGGGCAGGCGTAGTCACCGTGCGCGGCAGGTCGCTTGCATGGGCGGGCACGCTGCGCAGATAGGTCACGAGGGCGCGTGCATCGTCCGGTGTCAGATAGCTGAGGCTGTCGTCCGTGGCTTCGCCCATGGGGCCAGCTGCGCCCCCATGCCCATTGGCATGACCGGTGGAAAGATAGAGATAGACATCCTCGTCGCTCCAGTCACCGATGCCGGAATTCTTGTCGCTGCTGATGTTGAAAGCATGCCAACCGGCGGTGATAGTGCCCGCAAATTTCTGATGATTGTCGAGCGCAAAAGCGACGTTGCGGGGCGTGTGGCACTCGCCGCAGTGACCCATCGCCTCCGCAAGATAGGCGCCCCGGT
>JAGWJK010001096.1 GCA_028865845.1 Rhizobiaceae bacterium | reverse complement strand
CTGGCGCTGTGCGGCGAGCGCTGCAAGATCGGCGGGTTTCAGCTCGACCGATTCGCCGCAACCGCAGGCGGATGTCTGGTTGGGATTGGTGAAGATGAAACCGGAACGCAGCGTCGTGGTCTCGAACCCCATCTCGGTTCCGAGCAGATAAAGCACGGCGGAAGGCTCGACCCAGACTTTTGCGCCGTTGCGCTCAATCAAGTCATCCTTGCCATTGGGCTCGGTCACGAGGTCGATGGTGTATTCCATCCCGGCGCAGCCACCCTTCTTGATACCGACGCGAACGCCCTTCGCATCCGAACCGGAATTCTCGACGATCGCATTGACGCGCGCCGCGGCCGCATCCGTCATACTCATCACTGCAAAGCCCATACGCCATTCTCCTTCCACAACCGGGGTCAAGATCCGGTGCTTTGTAAAAGGCAATTTAATGATCGCGGCTCAAAGCTTCAATACCAATCTCAATCTTCATCAACAATAGCTCATTGACAATAGTACTCCATGGAGTACGTTTCCGACGTGTTTAAAATTTACCGCACCAAAATTTTCATTAATTGGCTTTCGCAATTGAAAGATCGCCGGGCGGCAGCGCGGATAGCTTCGCGTATGCTGCGCGCGGAAGACGGCAATCTCGGCGATGTCAAATTTGTTGGTGATGGCGTAGGTGAGATGCGCATCGACTACGGCCCTGGCTACCGCATATATTTCATTCGAAATGGCCAAGTTGTCATCGTGCTTCTGTGTGGCGGTGACAAAAGCACACAGCAGAAGGATATTGGCGAGGCGAAGCGTCTCGCGAAGGAATGGAAGGACCAGCAACCATGACTTTCGAAACCCTGACGTTCGATGCAGCGGAAGTCCTCGACAGCGACGAAGCGATTGAGGAATTCATGCTGGCTGCTTTTGAAACTCAAGATGCGGCATTCATCGCAAAAAGCCTTGGCGTGGTTGCCAGAGCAAGAAACATGACCGCGCTGGCGCGCGATATAGGGATGAGCCGGGCAGCCCTCTACAAGGCGTTAAGCGGCGAAGGCAATCCGGAATTCGCAACCATCATGAAAGTCATGAAAGCACTCGGGATTGGACTCGCACCAATCGTCCCGTCGGGAAAGAACGCCGCCTGATCAAATTTTCAGGCGGTATGCAATCTCAATACCAGCCGATCGCGACCTGCGCTTCTTCGGACATGCGATCCGGCGTCCATGGCGGGTCGAAAGTCATGGTGACGTCGACGCCCGATACGCCCTCGATGGCGCCGACGGCGTTTTCGACCCAGCCGGGCATTTCGCCGGCGACCGGGCAGCCAGGCGCAGTCAGGGTCATGACGATCCTCACCATGCGGTCGTCTTCGATATCGATCTTGTAGACCAGGCCGAGTTCGAAGATGTCGGCCGGGATTTCGGGATCGTAAACCGTCTTCAGCGCGCCGATGATGTCGTCGCTGAGGCGCGCCAGTTCCTCCTGCGGGATGCAGGAATGCACGATCCCCTCGCGGGCATCGATCTTCTGTTCGGGTTCATCCAATGACATCATTCGTCTCCTTCGAGCAATTCCGTGAGAAGTGGGGGTTCTCTGTCCGAAATTGCGTAAAATGAAATCCTAGAGCGCTTCAGACGATCCGGCTCAAATCCGAACCGCGCTAGGCAAAAAACTTGCGTGCATAGTCCAGCGCGTCGGCCAGAGCATCGACCTCGGCGCGGGTATTATACATGCCGAAGGATGCCCGGCATGTGGAGGTGACGCCGAAGCGTTTCAAGAGCGGCTGGGCGCAATGCGTTCCCGCGCGCACCGCCACACCTTGCCGGTCGATCACCATCGAAACGTCGTGGGCATGGATTCCCGCCAGTTCGAAGGAGAAAATACCGCCCTTGCCTGGCGCCGTGCCGAAGATGCGCAACGAGTTGACGTCGCGCAGCCGCTCCGTGGCGTAGGCTGCAAGATCGGCTTCGTGCCTGGCGATCGCTTCGCGGCCGATCTGGTCCATATAATCGAGAGCGTAGCCAAGTCCGATCGCCTGAACGATGGGCGGCGTGCCGGCCTCGAAACGATGCGGCGGATCGTTGTAGGTGACGATATCCTCGGTGACGTCGAAGATCATCTCGCCGCCGCCCTGGAAGGGGCGCATTTCCCGCAGACGATCCTTCTTGCCATAGAGCACGCCTATACCCGACGGACCGTAAAGCTTGTGGCCGGTCATGACGTACCAGTCGCAATCGATATC
>JAGWJK010001095.1 GCA_028865845.1 Rhizobiaceae bacterium | reverse complement strand
GGCACCGCTCTCCGTCGAAACGATTGCTCGCCACTCGTCGATGCCAATAACACCCCTGCCCGGCCACCAAATCCCGGCCTTCATCAGCAGTGCAGCCGGAGCAGGTTTCTCGGCGCCGGACAGCATCGCCTCGGCATAGTCGAGAAACGCCCGGGAATTGGCGTCGCCGCCTTCGATCAGATAGGACCAGAGGCCGTTCAGATCGTCGAGCGCCACGTTGGAAAACGGCGTCAATCCGGGATCGGGCTTGGAATCCCCTGGCAGAACGGCAATCGATGCGCCGCTGCGGGCCGCAGCCGCGTGCAGCGCCTCCAGCGCATAATGGAAATAGCTGGCCCCGCCGAGCGCACGGACGATGATCAGCCTGGCATGCCTGGCGGTGCGCTCGATATAGGTATCGACCGACATCGGATGCTTGAGGCTCGTCAGGTTCGCAAGCCGCAACGAATAGGCCGGCCGACCCTGCCCGTATGTCGAAGCGATCGCGGCAAGCTCGGTATCGGCTGCCGAAAGGAACAGGATATCGCCCGGCGACTGGCCGAGATCGATCGCCTCATCGCCGTCGCTGATCGTTCCCTTCTGGGCTAGGAGGAGATGCATGCAGACACAGGATATGCTGCAGCATACCCCCCTCTATCGCGGCCCACCCGCGCCATTTGTCAGACCAGCGCCTCGATCGCCTTGCGTACGATCGTTTCGTCCATCTCATGCAGGCCGATGACTACCAGCCGCGTCGCCCGCTGCTCCCCCGGAGCCCAGGCACGATCGAAATAGTGGTCGATGCGGCTGCCCACGGCCTGGATCTGCAGGCGCATCGGCTTGCCGGGAACGTCGACGAAGCCCTTGAGACGCAGCACGTCGTGCTCGGCAATCACGCCTTTCAGCTTCTCGACGAAGACCACGGGGTCGGCGACCGGGCCCAGATCGACGACAAAGCTGTCGAACTCGTCGTGATCGTGCGGCGTGCCGTCCTCATGCTCCAGTTCGTGATGGGATTTACGGTTGGCGACATCGCCTTCCGTGCCAATGCCCAGGCCGAGCAGGATGGCCGCCGAAACCTCGCCGTTCCGCGCTTCGATCATCGTCGGCTTGCGGACGGTACGGGAGGCGACCTCGTCGCGCACCCGGCCAAGACCGTCGCTGTCGATCAGATCAGTCTTGTTGAGAATGATCAGGTCGGCGCAGGTGAGCTGATCTTCGAACAGTTCCTCGATCGGGCTTTCGTGATCGAGCGATTCATCTTCTACGCGGCGCGCGTCGACGGCGTCATGGTCGTCGGCAAAACGGCCGGCCGCGACGGCAGCACTGTCGACGACGGTGATAACGCCGTCGACGGTGACCTGCGTGCGGATATCGGGCCAGTTGAAGGCCGCGACCAGGGGCTGCGGAAGGGCAAGGCCCGAGGTTTCGATGACGATATGATCCGGGCGGTTGTCACGCTCCAGCAGCTTGCTCATCGTCGGAATGAAATCGTCGGCGACGGTGCAGCAGATGCAGCCATTGGTCAGTTCGATGATATCATCCTCGGTGCAGTTTTCCGCGCCGCAGCTCTTCAAGACGTCGCCGTCGACACCGAGATCACCGAATTCGTTGATGATCAGCGCGATCTTCTTGCCGCCGGTATTCTGCAAGAGGTTCCGGATCATCGTCGTCTTGCCGGCCCCGAGGAAGCCGGTGATGACGGTGGCGGGAATCTTTTCCTGGTTCATATGGATCAACCCTTCATTTTCAGCGGCAATCCCGCCGCGATAAAATAGACTTCGCCGCTTGCCGCCGCGATCATCTGATGCAGCCGCCCTGCATGGTCGCGGAAATCGCGCGCCATGCGGTTCTCCGGCACGATGCCGAGCCCGACCTCGTTGGAAACGAGCACGATGCGCGACTTCGCCCTCGGCAAAAATTCGACGAGACGGGCAAAATCTGCCCCCATATCCCGCTCGGCCATCATCAGATTGGTAACCCAAAGTGTCAGGCAGTCGACCAGAACGGCGCGATCCCCGGCGTCGATCTCGGCAAGTTTCGCCACGAGATCGAGTGGTTCCTCGTGCGTCGTCCACTGATCGCCGCGATCGGCGCGGTGCTGCGCGATCCGCGCGCGCATCTCGTCGTCCCAGGCCTGGCCGGTCGCAACGTAGTGACGATCGAAACCCGTGGCCGAGATCAGCGATTCGGCGAATCGCGACTTACCGGAGCGGGCGCCGCCGAGAACAAAGATGGCGCTGG
>JAGWJK010001094.1 GCA_028865845.1 Rhizobiaceae bacterium | reverse complement strand
GTCTCGCCGCGCGCCAGCGTCGAAAAGGCGGAGAGATTGAAATGGCCGGCCGGATTGAGCGGCGCCCAGCCGGGTCCGACGATATGGCCCGGATGGATCAGCGTCGCCGGGAAACCCTTGTTGCGCGCTTCCGTAAGCAGATAGGTCTCGATATCAGCCTTCTGAGTGCCATAGTCGCCGAACGGATGTTTCGGCGTTTCTTCCAGCGTCGGTACGACGGTGGAATGACCATGCGTCCAGATCGTGCCCGTATGCAGGAAGTGCCCGACATGACCAGAAAGAGCTTCCGTCAACTGGCGGGCACTCTCCAACGTGAAACAGATCATATCGATGACGATATCGGCCTTGATGCCGCGAATGGCTGGGCCAAAGCTGCCATCTCTTTCCATCGCACCACGGTCCATCGTCAATTGCTTGACGGCGTCCCATGCCCGGTTCGGCTGATAGGGTGCGGCCTGGCCGCGGCTGACGGTAACGACCTCGTGCCCGGCCTCCACCAGACGCGGCACCAGATAGGTGCCGACGTGGCCTGTTGCTCCAATCACCAAAACGCGCGCCATGATGTCCTCCCAAAATGGTTTTCAAAATCGGATGATGTCGTGATCAAGAATGAAGAATATGATCTCGCCGAGAGAATAGGAGCGCTTACCGACTTGTCATCCCCAAACAAGGTCGCAGGCAGGCTTTTCTTAAGGGGTGGTTCCCACCGGCCGTTTTGACGGCGCGCGCTCTTCGCCCTCATCCTCGGAACGAATAAAGACCTGCAGCGTATAGCCGATATGCTCGGTCATCAGCGCCCGGGCGCGTTCGATGTCGCGGTCGAGCGCCGCTTCCATGAGCTCGGTATGCCGCTCGATCGCCATGGCCTCCCGCAAGGCAGCGACCGCTTTTTCGTAGCCGCTCTTCAACCCCGCCGCGGCGCGCTGTGTCGGCGCCAGGCCGAGGAAGCGATGGTGACGACGAAGCTGGTCGGAAATCGTGCCCTGGAACCGCAGCAGCCAGTTCGAGTTCGATGCGCTGAGCAGCGCGGCATGAAAAGCCGTGTGCTTTTCGTCCCATTCATCGGCCATATCCTCGGAGGCCGCATCCGGCACGATCTTGCAGCGCGACAAGCGGTAGTGGGCGGTTACGACCGCCGACTCCCAGTCCGGGCCACCTTTTTCGATCGATTCCAGCAGGAGAGGCAGTTCCACCACCATGCGTGCGCGCATCAGATCTTCCAGCTCGGCACGCGAAACCGGCGCCACCGCAAAGCCGCGATTGCTGACAGCGGTCACCAGCTTTTCTGCCTCCAGCCGCGACAGCGCCTCGCGCAACGGCGTCCAACCGACGCCATAGGCGTCCCGCAGGGCGCCAAGCTTCAACGATGCACCGGGCCTCAGGCGAGTATTCAGAATATCCCGCCGCAACAGCGCATAGGCTGCTTCCGTCTTCGTCGAAGATGCATTGTCCTGCATGGAGCTCCTTTCGGCCGTCGATCTCGAAATTATATATGAAACAGCTAGAATGCAAAATTATATATCAAACGCGCTTATGAGCCATATCATATATCGTAAATTGACAGCGGCGTCAGAGCCGTTATGATCCCTCCCCAACAAGCTGAGAGAGCGATGCTCTCGATAAATCCTGGGAGGGAATCATGAACAAGGTCACATCCAAACTGCTATCCGGGCTGGTACTTGCCGGCGCGCTGGCCGCAGGCGTCGTTACCGCTTCGGCCGAGCCGATCAAGATCGCCATCGCCAATTTCGGCGAGCATCCGCAGCTGAACGCCTCGATCGCCGGCTTCAAGAAGGCGCTCGCCGACAACGGCTTCGTCGAAGGCAAGGACGTCGTCTATACCGAAAGCAACACCAGCTTCGATGCATCGCTGGTGCCGCAGATGATCGCCAAGCTGCAGTCCGACCATCCGAAGCTGATGTACACCATCACCACGCCGGTCTCGCAGATCGCCAAGAAGGCGCTTGCCGGCTCGGGCATCCCGATCGTGTTTTCGGCCGTGACCGATCCGGTCGCCGCCAAGCTGGTTCCCTCGTGGGATGCCGGCGGTGACGGCATCACCGGTGCGAGCGACCTGCAGGACATCGCCGCCGTGATGACCTTCACCAAGAAGCTGCTGCCGAATGCCAAGCGCTTCGGCGTGCCCTATAATCCGGGCGAAGCAAACGACGTCGCCCTGCTCGACAAGGTCAAGCAAGTGGCTCCGGCCGCCGGCTTCGAAGTG
>JAGWJK010001093.1 GCA_028865845.1 Rhizobiaceae bacterium | reverse complement strand
AAAACTCGTAGTCCTTGGAATGCGAGCGGAACTCCTTGCTGCGATAGATCAGATGGATGATCGTCACGCTGTGGTCGGAGCAGTTCTCTTTCAGTTTCTGGATCTCGGGATCCGCCTTGGCCTCGTCTGGCAGCCGCGCATAAAGGTCAGAGATCGTGCGACGCAGGCGGTGGCGTTCGAGGAAAAGGTCGGTATTCAGGCGCGTGCGGCTGGAATAGGTGATGTCCTTGCGCCGCTCCTCGACCTCTTCGAGATCCTGCGGCAAAAGACCGGTCGCGCTGAAGAGATCGACCTGAAAGACGACGGTGTTGACGTTCGCATCGTTCCTCAGAACGTAGCTTAGCGGCGTGTTCGAGACGAGGCCGCCATCCCAATAGTATTCACCGCCGATCTTGATGGCTGGAAAGCCGGGTGGCAAGGCGCCGCTCGCCATCACATGCTCCGGCTTGATCTTGATGTCCCTGTTGTCGAAAAAGGCGAAATTGCCGTTGCGGACGTTGACGGCGCCGAGGCTGAGGCGCACCGTCCCGCGATTGATGCGGTCGAAATCGACATGATCGAGCAGCGTCTGACGCAGCTGTTCGGTATCGTAGATACTGGTGGCGCCTGCCGAGCCACGCGGCTGAAACCAGGATGGTATATTCCAGGGCGAGAAGAAGCCGGGCACGCCGAAGGCCGAAACCCACCAGCTGCTCACCGTGCGATAGAGACGGCTGGTTTCACGCTGCCGTTCCATCAGCAGATCGACGGGCAGTTGCACGCTGACCTTGTCCCAGAACGAACGCAGCTTATCCAGCCGTTCGCTTGGCGCGTTGCCCGCCATGATCGAGGCGTTGATGGCGCCGATCGAGATGCCGGCGATCCAGTCCGGTTCAATGCCGTTTTCCGTCAAGGCCTCGAACGCGCCGGCCTGATACGAGCCGAGTGCGCCGCCGCCCTGCAGAACGAAGACTTTCTGTGCATAGGCGGAGGCTGGGTTCGTAGTGGCGCGCGGAGCTGCAATATTCATGGTTCCATCCTTTGCTGCGCCTCGCCCTTGGGTGGCGCCGGCGCGAGTATCTGACCATTTTCCTGCCTGCTTCTCCAAGGAAGGAGCTATGTCGTCGCGGGCTCAGCCGAGCATAAAAGCCCAAAGCGACACGGATAATGCCCCGAGCGCTGTCGTCAGCGTAATTGTCGAGGCGGCCAGACTGTGGCCGACGCCGAAGCGATTGGCAATCAACCAGGCGTTCACACCTGTTGGAACGGAAGAGGTGAGGACGATCGCCTTACGCCATTCCGGGCTGAGGCCGAGAAGATGGCCGGCCGCAAGCACGCAGGCCGGCAGCAGCAGCAGCTTGAAGGCCGAAGTGACGCTGGCAATGGCGAGATTGCCGGAAAGCCCGTATTGCCTGAGTGCCATGCCGAGCGAAATCAGCGCTGCGGGGCCGGCAATATCGGCGATATCCTGAACGACGGTATTCACCGTGACCGGCAGGGGTACGCCGACCAGATGCACGACGACCCCGGCGGCAAGGCCCAGGACCAGCGGATTGCGCACGAGGTTCCGGCCGACCTGCAGCAGGATTTCCGTGATGCCGCGTCCGCCGCCGCCGTTTTCTTTGCGCTCGGCCTGTTCCATCAGCATCGTGCCGGCGATCATCATGATCGGAAGATGCACCGCAAGCAGGATCGACATCGCCACGATGCCGTCAGGCCCGACGGCGCGTCCGACCAGCGGCAGGCCGATGAAGATGTTGTTGGCAAATGCCGACGATACGCCGGCGAGAACGCCGATCTTCCTGTCGCGCTTGAACAGGTGGGTCGCGGCGAAATGGCCGGCAGTCCAGGTGACCGCGACGCCACTGAAATAGGCGACCCAGAGGCGGAAAGGGGAGGCGCCATGGAAATCCGCCTGCGCGATCGTCTGGAACAGCAGCAGCGGAACGGCGATCTTGAAGACGAATTCGCTCATCGCGTCGCCGACATTTGCCTTCAATATGCCGGCGCGCACGATTGCCCAGCCGACCAGGATCAGCAGGAAAATCGGCAGGACATCGGTGAAGATTTCAGACATTCCGGGCGGGGACGTTTGGCTCTATGGCGGGATCTGCGGATTGATCCCGAAGTTGTATCAGCTGATCCCTTCGTGAAAAGATGGAAATCGGCTGGAAACAAAAAAAGCGGGCAATGCCCGCTTTTCCGCACTCGGCCCTGCCGGCGTCCTCCCGGTCCACAAGCTGCCA
>JAGWJK010001092.1 GCA_028865845.1 Rhizobiaceae bacterium | reverse complement strand
CGGGAGGCCATTCACCTGCCGTGAGACCGGTTAGCAGGGCAGCTTACGAACAGTCGGATGCAGAAAAAAACGATTGCGCAAACGTTTCGACGGAGATAGCGTTGCTAAATTAGCTAGACCTTGGGGAGCCTACTTAAAGGCGTGGATCTAGCTGGGAGGTTCCATTGATGAAGCGGTTTGATGCGCTGCTGGCGATAGCCAGGAAGCGCACATGACAACTCTTTCCGAAGTCGCAAAAGCCGCAGGCGTTTCAGTCTCAACGGTTTCGCACGTCTTGAATAAGACGCGCTATGTCTCGCCCGAGAAAGTAAAAATTGTGACAGAAACCATCGAGGCGATCGGCTACATTCCCAACGTGGTTGCGCGCTCTCTAAAACGCTCCTCAACAGACACTATCGGCTTAGCCATATCTGCAATTTCAAATCCCTATTTCAGCGATATAATCTGTGCGATTGAGGCGGAATGTTCGAAACGGAACTTAATTGTTCTTCTATGCGATACGCAAGACGACCCCGAACGCGAGCTGCAGCTTGTTCAGCACCTTCATCAACGACGTGTCGATGGTATCATTCTCGCGCCTTCAGGCAATGCTGACAAGTCTCTCGATTATCTAGCCGAAAGCAATATCGCTTGCGTGCTGGTTGATAGATTATCTGATGAACGGTTCGATCAGATCGGAACCGACAATGCCGCCGCCATAAGAATGCTTGTCAAGCATGTCGTAGCTTTCAAACATCGCAGGGTTGGAATTATTCTCGGTCAACCCGGATTTGCGACAACCCTTGAACGCGCCAACGCATTCCGCTCCGAGATGACGGAACAAGGGATCGACGTTCCGTCAGCGTTCATCAGCGACGGCAATCGGAATACTGCCGATGCCACCGCATCGACGCATCGTCTTCTCGCTATGCCTGAACCTCCAACAGCCATTCTTGCGTCGAATAACCTTACCATGATTGGGGCGATGCGCGCCATTCGCGAGCGGGGACTACGCGTACCTAACGACATCGCCATCCTTGGTATCGACGACTTCGAATGGGCCGACTATTTCGAACCTCGCTTGACCCTGGTGGCTCAGCCCTGCGACGAGATCGGCAGAAGGGCAGCCGACCTCTTGATCAAGCGCATCAGCAATGGCCGCGCCCCGCGTCAGACGTTGCGGCTGCCTCCCACGTTACGGGTGCGCGAATCATGTGGAGAAGCTGCATGAGCCACGTCGTTTTGTCCGCAAAGGGTGTCAGCAAGCGTTTCGGGGGAGTTCATGCCCTGCGAGGCGTCGATTTCGATCTCAGAGATGGTGAAATTCATGCGCTGCTTGGCGAAAATGGCGCCGGAAAGTCGACCTTGATGAACCTCCTCTCGGGTGTGCATACGGCCGATGAAGGCGAAATCTTCGTAGACGGTAAATTGGCCCGCTTTCACAACCCGCGCGATGCACAAGCGGCTGGGATCGCAACGATCTTTCAGGAGCTGGACCTCGTTCCAAGCCTGAGTGTCGCCGCAAATCTCTTTCTTGGGCGCGAGCTTGTTCACCCGTACGGCATGCTCGATGGCAAGGCCATGCTGCGCGAAGCACGCGTAAGGCTGGAGGCGATCGACCGGTCTATCGACCCCGCCCAGCTCGTCAGCGAGCTTTCCATCGGGCAGCGTCAGGTCGTCGCCATCGTCAAGGCGCTCTCCTATGCCTCGCGGGTACTGATTATGGATGAGCCGACGGCTGCCTTGACTGTCGGCGAGGTCGACCGGCTGTTCGGCATCATGCGCAAGCTCGCCTCATCGGGCGTCGGCATCGTCTATATCTCGCATCGGCTGGAGGAGGTTCCCCTGATCGCCCATCGGGTCACGGTGATGCGCGACGGCAAGGTGGCCGGCGTCACGGCGCCGGATGCGCCGCAGGCGGAGCTGGTGCAGCTTTTAGTCGGACGCCCCCTGATGGAGCTTTATCCACGTCGCGCAGATCGCGTCGGCGATGTGTTACTGCGCATGCGGCAGGCATCGTTCAGGCCGTTTCGATCATCTCCGGGGTGGCAGGCTCCGGTCGAGATCAACCTCGATGTGCGCCGCGGAGAGATCGTCGGACTTGCCGGCGTTATGGGTGCAGGACGCACGGAGCTTTTGAGCGCGCTCTACGGCACGGGCGTACCTGGAAAATGGCACGGCGAGATTTCGATTTCCGGGCGACCGGCCAAGCTGAAATCGATCGCAGCCGCGCGCAGATCTGGTCTG
>JAGWJK010001091.1 GCA_028865845.1 Rhizobiaceae bacterium | reverse complement strand
AGGTGCTCTCCGTGTTCAGGGTGAATGTCCACGCGTCATGCGTGGTGTAGGAGACGAAGGGCTGCAGGAAGGTCGAGCTGATGTCGGGCCGATCGCCCTCTCCCGCAACGGACCAGATGTGATTGGCCAGCGCCCCTACGGTCCAGGGGCCTTCCTGCTTCAACATCACGGCGGTCGGGCCGATGCCGAACTTGCCGCTGCCGAGAAGATCGTCGGTTGCCGTCGGCAACAGGAACACCGGCCCAGCCCCCCAGATGATGCCTCCCGATGTCGGCTGCTTCGGCGAAAAGAAGAAGCTCTGGGTGATATCGCCAAGCCCGAACTGATTGCCCGAAGGACCGGCAACATCGTGTTGCCAGATCACGGGGGCGATGGTGCGGGAGATAACGTTCCAGTTGTCGTTCAGCGAAAACGGAATGACCGGCTGGATGTTGAGCGTCTCGCGATCACCGTGGTTCGGGCCAAAACCGCGATCGTAGTTGAACTGGAAAGGAACGCTGATCAGCGATGCCACGGGATTGCTGAGCTTCTTGGCCAGATCGGCACCGCTGTCCTGCGCGCGCGCTTCCGTCCATGGAACGATGAAGGTGGCGCATGCCACGGCCACGGTAATCAGTCTCATCTGCGATCCCTCCGACAACGATGTCCTTGACCACAGGACACAATTCCCGGCACGGGAAGTACGTTACCGTAAATCGCGGTGCCATTTGCGGTTAGCGATGCCGCGAAGCCGGCAAAAAGAGGAAACGACGTCGCTCGCGCTCTTGTTGCTAACGCTCGTGGCGGGCCTCTCCAATCAGCTCCCATATCTCGACTTTTCCGGCGCGCCCCTTCAGCTGTGCCATGCCCAGCGGACGAAATTCGAAATATTCGCCAACGACGTCGTGCACCTCTGCGCTCACCAGGATCGAGGTATCGAATTCCTTGTTCAGCCCTTCGAGCCGGGATGCGACGTTGATGCTGTCCCCCATGGCCGTGTATTGCTGGCGGGAGATGGCGCCGAAACTACCGACGACCGCCGGGCCGGTGTGCAGCCCAAATCGGGTGAACAGCTCCGGGCGACCCTCTTTTAGGTTCGCTTCGTTGAAGGCGTCGATTGCCGCCTTCATGGCAAGCGCGCATCGACAGGCGTTCTCGGCATGCCGGGGATCGGGAACGGGAGCGTTCCACATCACGAAGATGGAATCGCCGAGATATTGCACCACCGTTCCGCCGTGGCGCTCGGCGATCGTGTTCAGCTGCTCGAAGTAGTCGGACAGGATGCCGACCACTTCCTCGGGCGAATGTTGCTCGGATATCGTCGTGAAATCGCGGACATCCGTGAAGAGTACGGTCACGTCCTGCCGCGTCGCCTTGCCGATCGCCCTTCCTTCCGGGTTGACGATCCGCCGAACCACCTCACGCGGAACATAGAGGGCAAACTGGCCGATGGCATGCCGGCTGGCCGCAAGCGCCTTTGCCAAAGTGTTTATCTCGGTGATCCACGAATGGGAGATGGTCTTCTCGCTGACATCGAGATCGCCGATCCTGCGCGCCTCATCGGCGAGTTGATAGAGCGAACGGCTAATCATGCGGGAAAGCACCACCGATGCAGCCACGCCAGCAATGACGAAAGCGGCGGCAACCAGGAGATTGCGGATAAGCAGCCGGTTGGCCTGAGCCAGAAGATCCTCCAGCGGCACGAGGATGACCGCTTCGCTGCCTTTGAACAGACCCGACACGCTGACAGGAGCAATCTGCACGAGATAAATCTCGCCTTCGAGTTTAAGCCGCGTCAGGCCGCCATTCGCGTAGGCGGGATCCCGCCGCAACCCGGCGACGGCTTGCAGGCTGCTGTCGAAATTGTTTGCCGTCGCGCCGATGGCGCCGGCATTTCTCGACCATATGTCAAGGATCCGGTTCATGATCGCCGGGTCGGAATGGGCGACGAGATTATTGCTGCCATCGATGATGTAGGCACGGGCGCGCGCCGAGATTTCCCGAGCGTCCAGCAGGCGACTGACGGTCTGCAGATGAATGTTGATGCCAACGACCACCGCACCATCGTCCTTCATCGGCGCTGCAATCGTCAGAGTCGGAACCTTGACCGTTCCGGCGATATAAGGGCCGACGGAAACCGGCGCGTGATCCTGAACGACGGATTGGTACCATGGACGCTGCCGGGGATCGAACGACGCGGACTCGATCTCCCGCTCTCCTATGGGTCTCGCTTCGCCGTCGAGAAACCGAAGC
>JAGWJK010000074.1 GCA_028865845.1 Rhizobiaceae bacterium | reverse complement strand
GATCGGACCGGTCGGGCGCACGCGCATTTCCGGCCGCCGCTTCTCCGGCGGGGATGTGACGGGTCTTTCCTTGTTCGGAGCGGCTTTCCTGCGGGGGGCGGGCTCAGTCATAGATATCGAGATGCCCCCCCGATAGAATCATGCGCCGCGCCTCGATCTGATCCATCAGGGTCAGGTCGTGGGTGGCGATGACGACGGCGGTCCCGAGCCGGTTGAGCTCGAGGAACAGATTGAGGAGACGCCGCGCCATCGGCGGATCGACGTTGCCGGTGGGTTCGTCGGCAAGCAGGATTTCCGGTCGGTCGATCAGGGCGCGCGCAATGGCGGCGCGCTGCTTCTCGCCACCCGAGAGAACCGGCGGCAGAACGTTGATGCGCTCGCCGAGGCCGACCCATTTCAGCAGTTCCAGCACATCGGTGCGGTAGCTGCTCTCGTCCTTGCCGCGCACGCGCAGCGGCAGGGCGACGTTCTCGTAGGTGGTCAGGTGATCGAGCAAGCGGAAATCCTGGAAGACGATGCCGACGCGGCGGCGCAGCAGCGGCAGTTCGTTGCGCGGGATCGAGGAAATCTCGCGGTCGAACATGCGGATCAGGCCGCGGGTCGGCTGCAGCGACAGGAAAAGGAGGCGCAGCAAGGTCGTCTTGCCGGCGCCGGAAGGTCCCGTCAGGAACTGGAACGATTTTTTCGGAATGTCGAAGGTCAGGTCGCGGAGGATCTCCGGGCCCATGCCATAGCGCAAACCGACGTTCTCAAAATGGATCAACGGGCAGTCCAGTCTTCCGCAGTGTTCAATCAGGCGACTTGTTAGCCAATGCGGTTAACAGCCGGTAAATTTTGACGGAAATACGCCTGATTCATTGCGATCTTTGCGAAGCATTAACCATTAAAATTTACGACTGGGCAGGATTCGTTTCAATGCCCAGAATTCAGGTGGGCGTGAAACCATGTGGATCACCGAAAAGGGAGGTCGTCATGGGCGCTTTTCGCCCCCGTCAACAGCAGGCGGGATTGGTCTACGACCTGCTTCCGCCCGATCGCGGATTGGGCTCGGGGGCCTTGCTTCGTTCCGGCCAGAAGCTCGATGTCATCGATGCGGAATTCGTGACGGTTCTCCCGAGCCGGGCCAGGAATGCTTCAACAAACGTCCATGGCGCCAAGGATCATCGCGCAAAACCGCAGCCAAAGCCCGCGCCTCGTGGAAGCGATTCCTTCGCAGGCCTGCGTGCTGTGGAGCATTGGCTGCAGCAGGCTTCGCGCCGCAGCTTCGTCGCGTTGATCGCAGCGCTTGCGGTGCTGGTCTTCGGCCTTGCCGGCGGCTTTTCCGGTCTCTCCAGCACACCGGCGCCGGCTATGTCCGAGCCGTTGCAATTCACTCATGTGACGTTGACGCCGCGGGATGAAAACGGAATGCGGGTGCTTGCCTTGAACGGAATTATCGAGAACGAAACGGGCGCGACACTCTCCGTGCCGCCGGTTCGTGCCGACATCGTCTCCGGTGGCCAGCTGCTGGCAAGCGTGGTGGTCAACTCGTCCATAGATCGCATCGGCCCGCATGAAAGCCGAGGATTCTCCACGAAATTGCAGTATGCCGGTGGAAAAACGCCGGATATCCGGCTTTCCTTCCTGCCCTAGGATGCCTAGACCTCTCGATTGTGCTAGGGGCTGAAGCTTATTTTCTGCGGACTGGTGCCGCACAGCCACCTATGGAGACTGCCAATCAATGCCTGTCGTACGCGGAAAAAACATCGAGCCGCTTTTCACCGCCGAGCAGATCGCCGAGCGTAATCATGCGCTGGCGAAGGAAATCGCCGCCGGACCGACGAAGGATCTCCTCGTCATCGCCATTCTCAAGGGTTCGTTCATTTTCGCCGCCGACCTGCTGCGGGCGCTGCATGAGACAGGCCTTGCACCGGAAGTCGAGTTCATCACGCTGTCGAGCTATGGCACGGGCACGGTCTCCAAGGGCGTGCGCATCGTCAAGGACATCGATAGCGATGTGAAGGATCGCGATGTGCTGCTGATCGACGATATCCTGGAATCCGGCCGTACGCTGCGTTTCGCCAAGGAATTGCTCTACGAACGCGGCGCTCGCCACGTGTCGCTTGCCGTGCTGCTCGACAAGAGCGTGAAGCGCGAAGAAGAGCTGGAGGCTGACTATGTCGGCTTCGAATGCCCGGACTATTTCGTCGTCGGCTACGGCATGGATGTCGCCTACGCGTTCCGCGAACTGCCCTTTGTCGGCGTGGTTACCGGCGACGCCTGACCTGTCCCATTCTGCTCCAGCGGACACGGCCTGTTAACCATCAGGCCGGTTCACGCCGTCGCCGTTTACCGATCGCAAACGGAATTCTGGTGAGTTCGGTCGCATAGCATGACCGACCACGGAGCAAAGACGATGGCAAAAATTCTGATCACGGAAGACGAGGATTCTCTTCGTAGCTTTGTCGCTCGCGCCCTGCGCCTGGACGGACATGAAACCGTGGAAGCGGCCGATGGCGCCGAAGGCCTGGAGCGGCTGAAGGAGGGGGCTTTCGACCTGCTTCTCTCCGACATCCGAATGCCGGTGATGGACGGCATCGAGCTCGCGCATCAGGCAGCGTCGAGCTGCCCGGGAATGAAGATCCTGCTGATGACCGGCTATGCCGAACAGCGCGAGCGTGCCGATGATCTCATGGAAAAGATCGTCGACGTTGTCTCCAAGCCCTTTGCGCTGCCGGATATCCGCAAGGCGGTCGCAAGGGCACTGGCCGCCTGACAAGGCGTTGCGGGCGAAACCAAGAGCGTTTGCGCCCGCCCTATTCTTCCAAATTCAGTAGGCGTTCCAGGTATTTCTTCTCTTCGGAAAGCGTAGGATTGTTGCTCAGCCGCTCGCGGATGGCGTTGAGAATGTCACGGGCGCGCTCACCGAGGATCTCGTTCGGAATCTTGTTCTCGTCCTGACTGTCCATGAACGAGCCGTCCGAGCGCTGACGACCGAGCGGATCGCGGCCGTTTTGATTGCCTTGTCCGACTTGCCCTTGCTGTCCTTGCTGGCCCTGACCCTGGCCCTGCTGCTGGGCCATCTGCGCCAGTTGGTTCATCATGTCGCGCGTGCCCTTGCGCAGCGCATCGAGTGCGCGACCCTGGCCCTGAACGGCGGCCTCGCCATTGCCCTGCCCGAGCTGGCCTGAGGCGCCCTTCATTTCCTGCTGGGCTTTGCCGTAGTTCTGGTTGGGCTTCATGCCCATCGACCCCAGATCCTTTTGCAGTTCGCCGAGCTGTTTGCCCAGTTCGTCCTGCTGCTTGCGCAATTCCTTCAGCGCGTCGCGGAGCTGATCGGCGGTCATGTTGTCAGCCGGATTGTCGCTCTGCTGTTTCTGCCCCTGCTGCTGATTCTGTTTCTGCTGGCCCTGATCCTGCTGGCTCCCGTCGTCCTGCGAGGGATCGTTCGGATCGGGCAGCGGCTGGTTCAGCGCGTCGTCGCCGTCTTCGTTCGGATCGCCTCTTTGCATGCGGTCGCGCATGGACTGGTCGAGCTTGAAGGTTTGTTCCATCAGCTTCTGCTGGTCGCGCAGGATACGGCCGAGCTTATCCATCTGCTGGCGCATCTTGTCGTCGGCCTGACCTTCTTGTTGCTGCTGGCCGGGTTGCGGTCTGCCGGCCTGCAGATTGTTCATCATCTGCTGCAATTGCGACAGCAGCTGCTGAGCGGCTTCGCGGTTGCCGGAGCGCGCCAGATTCTCGATCTGGTCCATCATGCGCTGCAGGTCCTGCTGACGAAGGATATTGGCCGACTTCTGGTTCGGCTGCGCCGGCATGTTCTTCATGCGCTCGGCGAGCTCCTTCATGTAGTCGTTCATCGCCTTGCGCAGTTCGTCCGTCAGTTTCTTGATCTCGGCATCGGAGGCGTTGCGCTGCAGGGCATCGGAAAGTTTCTGCTGGGCATCGCGCAAAGCCTTCTCGGCGTCGCTCAGCTGCGCGTCTTCCATGCCGAGCGCGATCTGCCAAAGATAGTCGGCGGTATCCTTCAGCGCGGCTTCCCCGCTTGCGAGCTTCATGCGGGTCAACGCCGATTCGATCAACAGATAGTTGCCGAGATCGGGGATGGTTTCCTCGGGGCGGATGGTCAGCGATTTGTTGAGCTCGATCGCCTCCGGCATCTTTCTGGTATCGAGCGCGAAGACCTGGCGTTCCTCGGCGACGGCTGCTGCCAGCGGTTCGCTGAAATTGCGCGACGGCATCACCATTTCGTAAGGCGGGCTGCGACCCGTCTGGCCGGCTCCATCTTGGGCCACGAGCGTGATGCGCACGCGCGTGCCGGCAAGCGGGTCCTGTGTCAGGTCGTGGCTCGCAAGCCCCTTGCCGTTGCGGCGGTCGCGGCGGGCGATTTCGAGTTTGTATTCAGGCAAGCCGTAGAGCGGCGTCGCCTGGGGATCGGGATCGACAGGGACGATCTCGGCATGGGCCTCCTCGACGCCGTAATCGTCCTTGACCTTGAAGCCCATTTCCAGCGCACCGTTGGCGGTCGCATGCGGAATGCCGTCGAAAGCGATTTCCGGCGGCTTGTCGGTGACGACCTTGAAGGCCCAGGACTTGCCGTTGACCGTCAGCTTGCCGCCCTTTTCGAGCTTCAGCACATGCGTCCTGGCGGTCATGGCGTTGGCATCGGCCGGGGCAGCCGAAGTGTCGGACACCGGTTCTGCCGCTGCGGCCTGTGGGGCGGTATTGCTGTTTGCGGGCACCTGCTTGCCGGCGTCAGCCACCTGCTGCGGGATTTCTGCAGCGGTGTCGCTGCCGGCCGCTTGGAACATCACCTTTTCGTCTGGCGCCGCACCGGTTACGCGCACGGTGAGTTCGGAAAATTGCGGCACGTCGACGGCGTCGCTCTTGGCGGCATTGCCCGTCAGATAGATCGGCGCTTCGCCGGTATAATAGGGCGGTGTGATCCAGGCATCGACGCGCAGGTCGGGGTTGGTGGTCGTCGTCACCGGCGCGGTGAAGGCATCGCTCAGCGAGCCGCCGCTGTTCGACATGGAAAAGCTGAAGGCGGTCACCAGCAACAGCGCTGGAATGGCGCGGAGCGCGAAACGGTCGTAGCGCGCGATATCCGGACGCGGCAGGCCGGCATCCAATGCCGCGATCTTTGCCGCCATGCGGGCCTGGTGTTCACGCCAAAGCGCCTGTGCAAAGGGCGTATCGAAGGCCGGCTCTTCTTCCTGCACCGTGACTGGCTGGTGAGGGAGGCCGTTGCGCTCTTCCAACAAGCGGTCGGCCTGAGCGACCGTCGGCCAGCGCAACCGGCGCAGGGGAAAAAGCGAGGTGACGAAGCCGATCGCAAAAACCGCGAGCAATGCCAGGCGAAGCAGATCCGGCGAAATGCGGAAAATGCCGAACCATGCGGCCGAGAGGAAAAGTGCGAGGATCGACGCCGGCAGCAGAAGCAGCGGCAGGGTCTGTTCCGAAACCAGGACCAGCCGCGCCAGCAGACGTTTGATCGCAACCAGCCGCGCCAGCGCCGGACGGGTGGCGAAAGCGCCCTTTTTGGGGTTGCTGGGGCTGGTCATCGGTCCGGTTTTCTCCCCGATCTGACGTTGATGGCGATATGCCCGTTTGAGATTTCAGGGCGTCGCGAACACCCGCAATCGCAGCGTCCGGCGAGACGCCTTTCAGAGAAAGATAACATTCTTTGTGGCGAAGACGAGGGCAAGTGGCGGCGAGGGCCAGTTTTTCATCAGATTTCGCCGAAACGTGATGATCTGCAGGAAGCGCGCCAACCGTTGTGAGCGCGCTTCAAATCCCTGGCCAGCCACAGTTTTTTGCAGGAACACCCGGTCGTTGCCCGTGGCCGCGTCTCAATCCAGCCAAGCGGGAACCGAATCGAGTGCAATCAGCTCTTCGTAGGTCTTGCGCGGGCGGATCACGTGGAAATCAGCACCCTTGACCAGCACCTCGGGCACCAGCAGCCGGCTGTTGTAGGTGCCGGCCTGTACCGCGCCATAAGCGCCGCCGGAGCTGACAGCCAGAAGGTCGCCGGGCTTCGGCATCGCCATTTCGCGGTCGAGCGCCAGGTAATCGCCGGTCTCGCAAACCGGGCCGACGACGTCGGCCTTGATGCGCGGCGCGTTGGCAGCCGTGATTTCGACCGGACGGATCTCGTGATAGGCCTCGTAGAGCGTCGGGCGGATGAGATCGTTCATCGCGCCGTCGACAACGACGAAGGTCTTGTGGCCGCCATCCTTCACATAGATCACTTCGGTCACCAGGATGCCGGCATTGCCGACGATCAGGCGGCCGGGCTCGGTAACGATCTTGCAGTTCAGGCCGGCAAGCTGGTTCTTGACGATGTGGGCGTAGGCTTCCGGCAACGGCGGCGGGTTGTTGTCGTCGCGATAAGGGATGCCGAGGCCGCCGCCGATATCGACGTGGTGGATATCATGGCCCTCGCCGCGCAGCGTCTCGACGAGGTCGCGCAGCAGCTTGAACGCATCCTCGAACGGCTGCAGCTCGGTGATCTGGCTGCCGATGTGCATGTCGATGCCGGTGACCTTGATGCCCGGCAGAGTGGCGGCACGGGCGTAGACGGCGCGGGCGCGCTCCCACGAGATGCCGAACTTGTTTTCCTTCTTGCCGGTCGAAATTTTCGCGTGCGTGCGGGCATCGACGTCGGGGTTGATGCGGAACGACACCGGCGCGACCTTGCCGGCGCGAATGGCGCGCTGGTTCAGCACTTCCAGTTCCGGCTCGGATTCGACGTTGAAGCAGTAGATGCCGGCTTCCAGCGCCACATCCATTTCCATCGCCGTCTTGCCGACGCCGGAGAACATGATGCGGTTTGCGGGGATGCCCGCCGCCAAGGCACGATGCAGTTCGCCCACCGAAACGACATCGACGCCGGCGCCAAGACGGCCGAGCGTCTTCAGGACCGCCTGGTTGGAATTGGCCTTCATCGCGTAGCAGACCATGGAGTCGACACCGTCGAAGGCTTCGGAGAAGACGCGATAATGACGCTCGAGCGTTGCCGTCGAATAGACGTAGAACGGTGTACCGACCGCCCTGGCGATCTCGGGAACGGGAACGTCCTCGGCGTAGAGAATGCCGTCACGATACTGAAAATGGTTCACGGGAGTGCGGCCTGTTTAAAGAAGCGGATCGAGGAAGAATTTTCTGTCCTGCTGACCCGGCTGTTTCGTCGGCTTTGAGGAATCGCCGCCCTTCGTGGCTGCCACGCTTGGCGGATCGAGATCGCCTTTGCGGCCACATCCGACGACGGCAAGGCCGATGACCGAAAAGACGACGGTCAGGCGGATGATGTGCGGCATGTTGATCTGCATCGATATCCTCTCAAGGCGGGGCCGAGACGCTCGGGCAATTCTTCATAGCGAAGTTTGCGAGCGTTGTGCACCCCGATTGTTTGATTGCGGTTCTTGCCGGAATGCTCAGTTGCGGGCGCGCCAGAAGGCGATCTGCTTGCGCACTTCCGAGGGGGCCGTGCCGCCGAAACTCTTGCGGCTGGCAACCGAAGCCTCGACGGTCAGAACGTCGAAGATCCCGTCGGTGATGTCAGGATGGATCGCCTGCAATTCGGCGAGCGACAGTTCGGCGAGATCGCAGGACTTGCTCTCGGCAAGGGCCACGGCACGGCCGGTGACGTGGTGGGCGTCGCGGAAGGGCAGGCCCGCCTCGCGCACCAGCCAGTCGGCGAGATCAGTCGCCGTCGAATAGCCGGAGCCGGCGGCAGCCTTCATGCGGGCGGCATTGACGGTGATGTCGCGCACCATGCCGGTCATGGCGGCGATGGCAAGTTCCAGGCTTTCTGCGGCGTCGAACACCTGTTCCTTGTCTTCCTGCATGTCCTTGGAGTAGGCGAGGGGCAGGCCCTTCATGATGGTGAGAAGCGCCACCAGCGAGCCGTTGATGCGGCCCGTCTTGGCGCGCACCAGTTCGGCTGCATCCGGGTTCTTCTTCTGCGGCATGATCGACGAGCCGGTCGAGAAGGCATCGGACAGGCGCACGAAGCCGAACTGCGGCGTCGACCAGATGACGATCTCCTCGGCAAGGCGGGACAGATGCATGCCTGATATGGCGGCGATCGACAGGAATTCGATGGCAAAATCGCGATCGGACACGGTATCGATCGAGTTGCGGGTCGGCTCGCGGAAGCCGAGCACCTTCGCCGTCATGTGACGGTCGATCGGATAGCCTGTGCCGGCAAGCGCTGCGGCGCCGATCGGCGATTCGTCGAGATGTTCGATGGCGTGCCGCACGCGAGAGCGATCACGGCCGAACATTTCGACATAGGCCATGCAGTGATGGCCGAAGGTGACCGGCTGAGCGGTCTGCAGATGGGTAAAGCCGGGCATGACGGTTTCGGCATGCTCCTCAGCGCGATCGAGGAACGCGGCGATCAGGCCGGTCAGAGCCTGTTCGGTCTTCTGCAATTCTTCCTTCACCCAGAGGCGGAAATCGAGGGCGACCTGGTCGTTACGGGAGCGTGCGGTGTGCAGTCGGCCGGCCGCAGGACCGATCAGCGTCGCCAGCCGCGCTTCGACGTTCATGTGGATGTCTTCGAGGCGGCGGGAAAATTCGAAATTGCCGCTTTCGATCTCTGACATGATCGTGTTCAGACCGTGAACGATCTTGTCTTTATCGTCGGTTGAAATGATGCCCTGATGAGCAAGCATGGTGGCATGCGCGATTGAGCCGCGGATATCTTGCGCGAAGAGCTTCTTGTCGAAACCGATCGAGGCATTTATCTCCTCCATGATTGCCGCGGGGCCGGAGGCGAAACGTCCGCCCCACATCTGGTTGGAGGATTTTGTGTCCGTGCCGTCAGCCATGAGATGCCTACCTGGAGAATGAAATGACAGCAAAGAAACCGTTGGGCCTGCCGTCCATGAAACTTGTTGCGCTCGCCGCCGTCGCCGGGGTCGTCGCCGGTGCGGCAGCGGTATACGTGAAGGAGATGGGGTATGGCAATGGCATCGGTGACTTGGCGTCGTCAGGACAGTGCGAAGCCGCCAAGGATCGCACCGCCGCGCTGACACCGTTTACCAAGGGGCAGGTCGCCGCCATGTCGGCGCCGCAGGCGCCCGTCTCGCTGCAGAACGTCGCCTTCAAGGGGCCCGATGGCCAGCCGCTCTCCATCGAACACTTTGCGGGCAAGACATTGCTGCTCAATGTCTGGGCCACGTGGTGCGTCCCCTGCCGCGAGGAAATGCCGGCGCTCAACGCGCTGCAAAAGAGCATGGGCAACGACAAGTTCGAGGTGGTGGCCGTCAATATCGACACTGGCGACGATGAAAAGCCGAAGGCTTTCCGCACCGACTACGGCATCGACAAGCTCAACTATTACCGCGACAACACCATGGGCGTCTTCAATGCCTTGAAAAAGCAGGGTCTTGCCTTCGGCCTGCCGGTGACGCTGCTGGTCGACGGCAAGGGTTGCCTCGTGTCGGCGATGAACGGCCCGGCCGCCTGGGACAGCGACGACGCCAAGGGACTGATCAAGGCCGCGATCGCGTTGTAACGCGCACCTCTCTTAATCGTGAACGCGAGATGCGGGACTGATCGGGCGCGAGATATCTTCGGGCAAGGCGAGAGTGTTTGGCTGGGTAAATATCGAAGCCATTTCCTCTTTCAAGATCGATCCCGATGAACCAGTCTCCCGCCCAAGCAGTGTCCGGCCCGTCCGCGCTCTCTCTGATCCTGGCCCAGGCCGAAAGCTCGATGAGCGCCGGCAATCTTGAAGAGGCCATCAATACGTTTCTGCTGGCGCCGGAGCTGGTCAGTCGCGATCCAGTCAGCAGCAACATGCTGGGATTTCTGCTGTTGCAGGCCGACAGGCCACGCGATGCGGTTCTGTGGTTCGAAATAGCGCTCGGTCTCAAGCCCGATTACATCGATCCGATATCCGGCCTGGGGCTCGCGTGCCAGGCTAACGGTGACTTCGCGCGGGCGCTGCAGTGCTACGGCAAGGTGGTTGCCGCACAGTCCGACGACCCGGCGTCCTGGTATCACCATGGGGTCGTGCTTCAGGAACTGGGACGATCGATCGAGGCGCTGACCAGTCTCGATCGGGCAATCGCACTCAAGAGCGACTACGGCCTGGCCTTGGCAAAACGCCGCGAGGTCGCCGAATCGCTGAACAAAGTGCCGGAAGACCTGCAGGTGGCTCTGCGCGGCTGCCACCAGGCACCCGAAGAGGCGAGCTCATGGCTGAAGCTTGGCGACCTTCTTCATAAACACGGCGATTTCGACAAGGCGATCGCGACCTATGACAAGGGGCTTGCGCGTTTTCCCGATGATATCCGCTACCTGTCCAACAAGGCACAGGCGCTGGAGGCAATGGGGCGCCGTCGCGAGGCCCTTGCCACGGCGCAAAAGGCGTTGCGTGTCGCACCGACCGATCGCGAGGTGCTGACGCTCTGCGGCGGCCTCGAACTCAGGCTTGGAAACCCGGCCGCCGCGCATCTCTGCTTTCTGATGGTCGCCGAGATGGGCGTGGTCCGCAATTATCCGGCGGTGAGGAAGCCCGCGAAATTTCGGGCGCTGCTGATGTTTTCGCCCGAATCGGGCAATACGCCCTATGAGGACCTGATCAGGGACGGCAGCTTCGACACCGAGGTGATTTTTATCCTGCGTGCCTATCGCAATGATCCGGCGGTGCGCAGCGAGAAGGTCGATGTCGTCGTCAATCTCGTGTCGGATACCGATTTTGGCATTGATGTCATGGCTTCGGCCATCGATGTTGCCGATTCCCTGCAGAGACCCGTCGTCAATCACCCGCGACTGATGCTGGCAACGGA
>JAGWJK010001090.1 GCA_028865845.1 Rhizobiaceae bacterium | reverse complement strand
TCCCGATCGGTGTCATCGGCGAAAATGCCGATCTGCGTTACACCTACACCTACCTCGGCTCCGGTCCGGATACGCTCGCTGACGTTGTCAGCGGCGCAAACAGCTTTGCCGAAGTTCTGAAGAACGCCCAGAAGCCGATGATCATCGTCGGCCAGGGTGCGCTCATTCGCGAAGATGGCGCGCAGGTACTCGCCAACGCCGCAAAGCTTGCAGCAGACGTCGGCGCAATCGCCGAAGGCTGGAACGGTTTTGCGGTGCTGCACACGGCTGCCTCGCGCGTCGGCGGCCTCGACCTCGGTTTCGTTCCGGGTGCCAAGGGCGTCAACGCGGCCGAGATGCTGAGCTCCATGGATGTTCTCTTCCTGCTGGGCGCCGACGAGCTGGATTTCACCCGCAAGGGCGCTAAGTTCACGGTCTACATCGGCTCGCACGGCGACAACGGCGCCCACAATGCCGACGTCATCCTGCCGGCTGCGACCTACACCGAAAAGTCCGGTACTTGGGTCAACACCGAAGGCCGCGTGCAGATGGGCAACCGCGCTGGTTTCGCACCGGGCGACGCCCGCGAAGACTGGGCGATCATCCGCGCACTCTCCGACGTGCTGGGCAAGAAGCTTCCCTTTGATTCGCTGAGGGAATTGCGCGCCAAGCTCTATGCTGCCTTCCCGCATTTCGCCGGTATCGACGAGATCGCCGAAGGCGATAGCGCTCAAATTGCCGCACTTGCGAAAAAAGCCGGCGCGATGGGCAAATCCGGGTTTGCTTCGCCGATCAAAGACTTCTATTTGACGAACCCGATAGCACGCGCCTCGGCGGTTATGGCCGAGTGCTCGGCATTGGCCCGCAACAATTTCCAGGCTGCGGCAGAGTAAGGGCAGATGACCATGGATTCATTCGTTTCGACCTACCTCTGGCCGGCGCTGATCATCATCGGTCAGTCCCTGCTGTTGCTGGTCTGCCTGCTGATTTTCATCGCCTATATCCTTCTTGCCGACCGCAAGATCTGGGCGGCGGTTCAGCTGCGCCGCGGCCCGAACGTCGTCGGCCCCTGGGGGCTTTTCCAGTCCTTTGCCGACCTTCTGAAGTTCATGGTCAAGGAGCCGATCATCCCGGCCGGCGCCAACAAGACCGTCTTCCTGCTGGCACCACTGGTCTCCGTGGTGCTCGCGCTCTCCACCTGGGCCGTCGTGCCGGTAGCGCATGGATGGGTGGTTGCGGACATCAACGTCGGCATTCTCTACATTCTCGCAATCTCGTCGCTTGAAGTATACGGCATCATCATGGGCGGCTGGGCTTCGAACTCGAAGTATCCGTTCCTCGGTGCACTGCGCTCTGCGGCACAGATGGTTTCCTACGAAGTCTCGATCGGCCTCGTCATCGTCACCGTCCTGCTCTGCGTCGGTTCACTGAACCTGACCGACATCGTCATGTCGCAGCAGACCGGCCTCGGCACCAAGCTCGGCCTGCCGGCTTCGTTCCTCGACTGGCACTGGCTGTCGCTCTTCCCGATGTTCATCGTGTTCTTCATCTCGGCTCTGGCTGAAACCAACCGTCCGCCTTTCGACCTTCCGGAAGCGGAATCGGAACTGGTCGCCGGCTTCATGGTGGAATATGGTTCCTCGCCGTACATGATGTTCATGCTCGGCGAATACGCGGCCGTCGTTCTGATGTGCTCGCTGACGACGATCCTTTTCCTTGGCGGCTGGCTGCCTCCGGTCGATATCTGGATCCTGAACTGGGTTCCGGGCATTATCTGGTTCCTCATCAAGTGCTGCCTGGTGTTCTTCATGTTCGCGATGGTGAAGGCTTTCGTGCCGCGCTACCGCTATGACCAGCTCATGCGTCTCGGCTGGAAAGTCTTCCTTCCGCTGTCGCTTGCCATGGTCGTTATTGTTGCATTCGTACTGAAGCTGACGGGATGGGCATGATGATGTCGAACCTCACGTCTTCATCGAAATTTGGAGGTTGAAGATGGCCGGATTTTCCAACGCCGTCAGCTCACTGTTCCTCAAGGAATTCGTCGGCGCATTCTTTCTGTCGATGCGCTACTTCTTCAAACAGAAGGCGACGATCAACTATCCCTTTGAAAAGGGACCGGTCAGCCCGCGCTTCCGTGGCGAACACGCTTTGCGCCGTTATCCCAACGGCGAAGAGCGCTGCATCGCCTGCAAGCTCTGC
Organism: Rhizobiaceae bacterium; assembly: GCA_028865845.1. Lineage (GTDB taxonomy): Bacteria > Pseudomonadota > Alphaproteobacteria > Rhizobiales > Rhizobiaceae > Rhizobium. The sequence continues at coordinate 58 of JAGWJK010001090.1, read as the reverse complement.
GAGGCAATCTGTCCCGCTCAGGCCATCACCATCGAGGCCGGGCCGCGCCGCAACGACG
>JAGWJK010001089.1 GCA_028865845.1 Rhizobiaceae bacterium | reverse complement strand
ATGAAATCCGCCGGCGTCCACTGCGCCAGGACCTTGCCGGTTTCGTCAGGATTGAAGAGAAAGCGCATCGCTGCCTGCAATTGCGTTTCCCCCTTGCCCGCCATAGATCCGGAGAAATCAAGGCAGAGCGCCGTGAAGGAAGGCTTGCGAAGCGCACCTTGATAGAGATCGAGTGCCTGCCGGATAACGGCGGGCTCCGGCAGCCGGATGGCCGTCACCAGCCGGGTCGGATCGAAATTCCAGCTCGGATCCGCCGTCGCCGCGACTCCGCCCAGGGGAATACGGCGACCGGTGTCGGCGATGCGTTTCTGCACCGGAGCGGATCGTAGATAGGCGACGAGATCGTTGAAGAAGGCCTCGACCTCTTGGCCACGCCCGTGGTCGATGAAGCCGATGGGTGAATCGGCTATCGCCACGCCATCGGCCGGATAAATCGCGTAAAGCGGTTCCTTGCCCATCGTGGCGAGCTTGTCGTTGGTCTCCTTCAGGACCGCCTCGTAGTTCCACATAGCGTCGTAAAGCGTGCCTTTAGCGGCCGCATCGGTATAGAGGTCGGCAAGCCAGCCCGAGGAGCCTGAAGAGCGTTCGACGCCGGCAAGCAAGGCCCTTACCGTGTTCTGCACATCGGGATTGTCGAGATCACCGGGCTCGATGACGGCCTTGTTGCCGAGTGCGCTGGAGAGCATGGCGAGATAGGCGCTGGCACCGGAATTGGACTGCGTTGCCGAGGTCATGAGGAACTTCAGCGAGCCGTTGTTCACTGCCGCCAGAATGTCCTTCATGTAGACGGGCTTGCCGATCCAGCCGAGCGCCTGCGCCTTGGATTTGCGAACGCCGAGAATGACTGGCGTCTGGGCTATCGACGTCAAGCTCTTGACGCGGCGTTTCGTGTCGAACATGTCGACCCACACACTCGAAGCCGGCCAGACGGCATCCTGCTCGACGCCTTTGTCGCTTTGCAACGCCAGCCCGATATCGAGCGTGCCTTCGTAGGTGAAGGTGCAGGTCGCATTTTTCTGTTTGCAGAATTCTTCGACGATCGGCTGAATAACGGTATTTTCCGAGCCGGAAACGATAGAAAACTTCGGCCCGGAGCCGGAATTGCAGCCCGCCAAAGCCAAGGCGGCCGTAAGCGCCAGAACGGCGAGAACTATGCGGGTCATCGCGCCTCGATCATCGCCTTCTTGAGTTCGATCGTCATTCTCTCCATCTGCTGTTCCGCTTCCGCGCGCTTGCGCCGGCCGTCCTCCTGGACCTTCAGCACCCCGTTGATCGTGTCGATCAGATCGCGGTTGGCGGCAGCAAGCGTGTCCATATCGACGATGCCGCGTTGCGACTGCTGCTCGATGGCGATCGCCTGGTCCTTCATCATCTCGGACGCCTGGCGGATCATGTCGTTGGTGGCGTCGGTCACGGTCTTCTGCAGCTCAAGCGCCGATTTCTGCCTGCTGAGACCGAGCAGGATGACCATCTTCTGCTTCCAGGCCGGCACGGTCAGCGCCGATGTCGCCTGCAGGTTCTCGATCAAGGTTTCATCACCGGCCTGGACGATGCGGATCTGCGGCAATTGCTGAATGCCGAGCTGGCGAGCCTGCTGCAGGTAGAAGACCCGCTTCTCCAGCCGGTCGAGCGCCTGCAGGTTGTCCTGATAGGTCTGCGCTTCCAGCATGCCGCCGCCGGGGTTTGCGGCGGCCGCATCGGCCGCGCTTTTCAGCTTCGGCAGCTCGACGCTGCGAAAATGCTCCGCGAACGATCTGCCGGCCTGCACATAGGCGTCGAGCTGCAGGATCGACTGCTTGGTCTCCTCGTGGAGATCGTCGAGCAACGCGATATCACGGCGCAATACATCCTTGTGACGGTCGAGCTCGAGGCCGATACGATCGATCTGGCTCGCCACATCCTCGAATTCGCTCTTGAAGCGCTCGAGCCTCGCCTGGAACGACGAGAACATCCGCGAGAAAAAGCCCTCGTCCTTCAGGGATGCGGGATCGAGTTTCTTCGATTTGATGATGATGTCGGTCAAAAGCCGGCCGACCTCACCGAGGTCGCGATTGCGAACCTCCCGGAGAATCTTGTCGGAATAATCCGAAACGGATTGCTGCGCCCGGTCGCCATAGACGGAAATGCCGGCGCGGTCGTTCAGGTTGATCGTGTCGCCGATGCGGGCAATCTCAGCAGGATCGGCGCTGACGACAGGCAAGGCTGCAGTGGATGTGGGGGCGAGATCGGTGTTGGC
>JAGWJK010000073.1 GCA_028865845.1 Rhizobiaceae bacterium | reverse complement strand
GAATATCAAGGCGAATACGTGCCCAAATGTTCGGAGCGTCTGGCGTGGCTGACCGGCTTCACTGGGTCGGCGGGTGTTGCATTGGTGACACAGTCGCAGGCGGTGGTTTTCGTCGACGGCCGCTATGTGACGCAGCTTGCCGAGCAGGTGGACAGGTCTGTATTCACCGGCGGCGATCTCGTCGACGAACCGCCGCATGTCTGGCTGCCGCGCCATGCGCCGAAAAGCTTCCGCCTTGGCATCGATCCCTGGCTTCATACTGGCGCGGAAGTCCGCAGGCTGGAAAAGGCGCTGTCGGAGATCGGCGGCAAGCTGGTTTTCCTTCCGCACAATCCGCTCGACAAGCTCTGGAGCGACCGCCCGTCCGAGCCGCTGGGCGCAGTCATCATCCAGGACGTCGTCCAGGCCGGCGTTTTGGCGAAGGACAAGCTTGCGACCATCGCTGCCGATCTCAAGGCAAAAGATCTCAAGGCAGCCTTGATCACCGATCCGTCTTCGGTCGCGTGGATCTTCAACATCCGCGGCAACGACGTGCCGCATACGCCGCATCCGCTGGCGCGTGCGATCATTTATGCCGAGGGCGAGGCGGAACTCTTCCTCGACAAGCGCAAGACCAAGGTCGAGGCGGAGGCCTATCTCGGCCAGATCTGCAAGCAGCTACCGCCATCCGATCTTCTCAAGCGACTGACTGCTGTTTCGGCAAATGGCGGCCGTATTCTTGTCGACCCCGATCTGGCCTCCTACGCATTGACGGACATCATCCGGCGCGAAGGCGGGGAAGTGGTGGAGGGCACCGATCCGGCTAAGCTGCCACGCGCGCGAAAGAACGCGGCGGAAATCAACGGCTCGGCCGCAGCTCATCTGCAGGATGGTGCCGCGATGGTCGAATTCCTCTACTGGCTGGAAACAAGCAAGCCGGGGACAGTGACCGAAATCGCTGCCGCCCAACGGCTGGAGGCCTGTCGCGCCCGCGTCGGGCAGAGCATGCAGAACCCGCTGAAGGATATTTCCTTCGATACGATCTCGGGCGCCGGCGAGCATGCCGCCATCATGCACTACAGAGTGACGACGGTCACCGACCGGCTGATCCAGGCGGGCGAATTGTTCCTGATCGATTCCGGCGCGCAATACATCAACGGCACCACCGATATTACGCGCACGGTCGGCATCGGCGCTGTTTCCTATGAGCAGAAGCGGCTTTTCACGCTGGTACTGAAGGGCATGATCGCGATTAGCACGGCGCGTTTCCCGAAAGGTGCGCGCGGCTGCGATCTCGATCCGCTGGCTCGCATCTCTTTGTGGAAAGCCGGCGTCGATTTCGCCCATGGCACCGGCCATGGCGTTGGGTCCTATCTTTCAGTCCACGAGGGCCCGCAGCGCATCTCCAGGCTTTCAACGCAGGAGCTGCTGCCCGGCATGATCCTGTCGAACGAGCCCGGCTATTACCGTCCCGGCCATTTCGGCATCCGCATCGAGAACCTGATCTATATTCACGACCCCGAGGAGATCGAGGGCGGCGATATGCCGATGCTTGGTTTCGAGACGCTCACCTATTGCCCGATCGATCGCAGCCTCGTCGTTCCCGAGCTGCTGACGCATGAAGAGCTGCATTGGCTGAACGAGTATCACGCCAAGACCCGCGAAGCGCTGATGCCGCTGATCCACGATCCGGATATTCAGGCCTGGCTGGAAAACGCGACCCTGGAATTGAGCCATTGAGACAATCCGCCTTCTCCTCAAAGGGAGGAGGCGGTCCCAAAAGCCGGAATGGGGTGTCATCGTACATTTGTCATGTCGGGTGACGCTCCGCCGGCTGTCTGCGTGCATCCTTGTCGCTGACGGGGAGCGGCGCAAATTACCCGATCGGGAAATGCCGCCAGATCATCACCACCGCCCATCCGGCCACCAGCATGAGGGTCGGCGGGTAGCGCAGGCCGACCAATAGCGCGATCAGCATTGCAAGCTTGGTATCCCATCCGCCGCTGAAGAAGGCTGGCGCGACGAGCGTCGTCAGCACGGCGGCCGGGACGGCGTTGAGGGCTGCCTCGACGCGCGGTGGAATGCGGGTCATGCGGGTGATGAGCACATAGCCGCCGATGCGCGTCAGATAGGTGACGACGGCAGCAGCGAGGATCAGCATCACCATGTGCGGATTGAAATCGGTCATCGTCAGACCTCGTGATTTTCTGTGACGAGATCCGGCTTGCGGTTCGATTTCACTGGCGGCAGCACGGCTGCGACCGCAACGCCGGCCAACGCCCCGATGGAGACATGCCAGGGTTCGCCGATATAGCGATAGGCGACAGCCGAGACGAGGGCGCTGGCGATGACCACCGGCAGGAAATTGTCGCGCTTGCGGAAGCCGACGACAATTCCCAGGAAATAGACCGGAAGCAGGATATCAAGGCCGATCGAGGCGGGATCGCCGATCAGGCTGCCGAGCAATCCGCCAATCAGGCTGAGCACGACCCAGGGCACATAGACCATCAGCGCAAAGCCGACGTACCATATCGGCGTTATCAGCTTGCCGCTCTCGCCGCGCTTGACCGTTTCGGCGAATTGCGGATCGACCAACAGGAAGAAGGTGAAGAATTTCTCGACCGGCGAAAAATTCCTGATGTAGCGGGCGATCGCCGCCGAATAGAGCACGTGGCGAAAATTCACCGCGAGGATCGACAGGACGATCAGCCACGCCGCGACATCGTGTCCGAAGAGGGAGAGGCCGACCATCTGGCTCGCGCCGGCATAGACCGTCGCGCTCATCAGCGTGAGTTCGCCGAGGGACATGCCCTGGTCGCGCGCCAAGGCGCCGAAAAGAGCACCGAAGGGTGCGGCGGCCAGCCCGACCGGAATGCCGCCCTTGAGGCCTTCGAAAAATTCCGCGCGACTCATGGTCCGCTCAATCCTTTGTGGAAAATCGTTCGAGCTGTAAGCTGCGTGCCCATCGCCGGCAATTCAATTTCATTGATAGGTCAATAGATTTCATTGAACTAGCCGGTTGGATTCACTTGCGAAACGCCGGAGCGCAATAAATGAAAAAGATTACCTTTCCAAAAGAGGAAAAGGCCGCGATCGTTGGCCGCATTCAGCAATATTTCTCCGATGAGCTCGACCAGACGATCGGCACGCTGCCGGCCGAGTTTCTGCTCGATTTCTTCACGACCGAGATCGGCCCGAATTTCTACAATCAGGGCCTCCGTGACGCGCATGCGGCGCTGCTGACGAAGATGGAGGACTTCGGCGAGGCGATCTACCTGCTGGAGAGGGACGCGAAGAAGTGATCGATCTCCATCACTTCTTGACCTGAAACGTATGCTCCGCGCCCGGAAAGATCCGCGCCTTCACTTCTTCCGCATAGGCCTCCGCCGCTTTGGAAACCATCGGTGCCAGTTCGGCGAAATGTTTGACGAAGCGGGGTTTGAAGTCGTTGAAGAGCCCGAGCATGTCGTCTGACACGAGAATCTGGCCATCGCAGGCGGGGGACGCGCCGATGCCGATGGTGGGGATATCGATCGACGCCGTGATTTCGCGGGCAAGCGGTTCCACCGTCCCCTCTATCACCAGGGCGAAGGCTCCGGCCTTGGCGATGGCCGCAGCATCGCGTCGTATTTTCTCGGCCTCCGTGTCGGAGCGGCCGAGCGATCGGTAGCCGCCGACGGCGTTGACCTGTTGCGGCATCAATCCGACATGGCCGAAAACAGGTACGCCGCGAGCCGCGAGGAAGGCAACCGTCTCGGCCATCTCTTCGCCGCCTTCGAGCTTGACGCCGTCACAGCCAGTCTCCTTCAGTATCCGGGCAGCACTTCGAAATGCCTGCTCCTTCGATTCCTGATAGGAGCCAAACGGCAGATCGACGATGACGCAGGCCTTCTTCGCGCCTCGCATCACGGCCTGTCCGTGCGCGATCATCATCTCCATCGTCACGCCGACCGTCGTATCCATGCCGTAAAGCACCATGCCAAGCGAATCGCCGACGAGGAGCAGGTCGCAGTGCGGGTCGAGCAGGCGGGCGATCGGCGTGGTGTAAGCCGTCAGGCAGACGATGGGGCGCGTGCCCTTCATCGCTTCGATCCGGGCGGGCATGATGCGTTTGGTCTGGCCGGTGGCGCTCATCTCAAAAGGCTCCTTCGACGGCGGCCTGATCCTGGCCGAAGACGCGGTTGTCGAGCAGCCGCGTTGAACCGATACGGACGAACAGGGCGACCAGGATCCGCTGACCCTGAAGCGCCGTCAGTTCCTGCAATGTGTCCGGATGACGAACGGCGACGACTTCGGCCGTCGCCAAGGGCTCTGCTGCGATAAAATCACGGAGCGCCTTTTCGAGGGCTGCGGGATCGTCTTCGCCACTACCATAGCGCCGTTCGGCTTCGTCGAGCGCCTTCGGCACGATGACCGCGGCGGCTCGTTCCTCGTTCGAGAGGTAGGTATTGCGCGAGGAGAGCGCCAGGCCGTCGGCGTCGCGAACGGTCGGGACCGGCACAACCCGGACCGGCTGCGCAAGGTCTTCGACCATGCGCCGGATGATAGCCACCTGCTGATAGTCTTTTTCGCCGAAATAGGCGCTGTCCGGCTGGACGATGTTGAAAAGCTTGGTGACGACGGTGGCAACGCCGGAGAAATGGCCGGGGCGTACGGCGCCTTCCAGCTCCATCCCAAGCTTCGGCACATCGACAAATGTCGCCATCGGCTGCGGATACATGTCGGCAACTTCAGGTGCGAACAGGACATCGCCCCCGGCCTCCCGCAGCATGGCGCTGTCGCGCTCGAGATCACGCGGATATTTCGCCAGGTCCTCGTTGGCACCGAACTGCAGGGGATTGACGAAGATCGAGACAACCACAACGTCGTTCTCGGCTTTGGCGCGGCTGACGAGTTCCATGTGGCCTGCATGCAGATAGCCCATCGTCGGCACGAAGCCGATGCGCCTGCCGGCGCGGCGATGCGTGGCCAGGCGTTCACGCAAGGCAGCGATCGTGCTGATCGTTTCCATCTAATGCTCCTCCGCACGGTTGGGCGCAATCAAGTGCCTTTCCGTCTCCACCCCTTAAATTGGAGGGAGCTTCTAGCGTGTGCGGTGCAAAATAGCAATTCGGCGCTGCGGCGTGCCATGTGCTTGCAGCGAAGGCACGCCTCGTTCCTCAGCATTTTCTCATATGCCTTAGCGGTTTTCTCAGCTTTTTGCTGTTAGCTGCCGATATGGCAAAGATCGTGGCATTGGCGGCATATTTCTATCAGGCAGCGGTGGCTTTCGGGCTGCTGATCGCGGTCGCGCACCTGCTGTCGCCGGCAGACTACGCCGCTTATTCGTTGTTCATATCCATCAGCCAGTTTACCGCGATCTTCTGCTTCGAATGGATTCGCTTTGCCTGCAGCCGCTTCTATCCGGGGCAGGCGCCCGGCAGCGAGGCTGCGGAGCGCATGGCCTTGACCGTCGAATTCGCCGCCTGCGCGGTTTTGTGCATTCTTGCCGCCGTGGTTTCCATCTTCTTTTCCGTACCGAGCGAGATTGCGCTGCTGGGCGGGTTTGTTGCGATATTCCAGGGCGGCAGCGATCTGCATCTGACCATGCTGCGCTTTCGGCAGGAATTTAGAGCGTTTTCACGGCTGCAGGGCTCGCGCGCCACTATTCTCGCCGTTGGAACCCTGGCGGGCGCAGCGATCTCGCCAAGCTTCACCTATACGGTTGCCGGCCTGCTTGCCGGTTATATCGCCTACACCGCGCTTGCCGTCGTGCTGACGCGCAACAGCCTGCGCGAGGCCGCCGGCTTTCAGCCACCGCTGGTACGCAAGCATTTCGTCTATGGCAGCGTCGCCGCTGGGGCATCGGTGGTCGGGCTTTTGGCGCCGCTTGGCGTGAAGTCGATCCTGACGGCGGTCCTGGGAGCGGGAGGAGCGGCGGGCGCGCTGCTGGCGCTCGACCTGCTGCAACGCCCGTTCGTGCTGATCGTTTCTGCCCTGCAGGCCATCCAATATCCCGACGTGGTCGCGACCTACGATCGAGAAGGGGCGACGCCGGTACTTCGGCGGCAGCTCGGCGGCTATTATTCGCTGCTGACCGGGTTCACGCTGATGACGGCCGCCGGGATTTTCGCACTGCTGCAACCGGTCGGCCATTTCGTCATCGCCGCCGGCCTCAGGGACGGCTTTCTCGGCGCGGCACCTTTCGTGACCGGCCTTTCCGTTTGCCGGGCGCTGACACTCAACATGCTGCCGACACCGGCGCATCTGCGTCACCGGTTGCTCTCGATCTTCCTGTTGGCGGTGGCGGATTGCGTGCTGCTCAATGTCGGCGTTCTGGCGGGCGGTTACCTCGGGGCATTTACCGACGGCGCACTGATGGCAGGCGGCATGGTCGGTGCGCTGATCGCTGTTATCGTCGGCGTGAAGGTGCTGATGTCGCTGCCCTTCGATTTCATCTGGCAGCCGGTGGTGCTCTCCGCAGCCGGACTTGCCATCCCGGTGCTGGTAACCGCCGGCTTTGACTATTCGTTATGGGCTTCCGTCGGCGCAGGCATCGTCGGCGGTGCGGGCTTTTGCCTGCTCGGCCTCTACAGCTATTTCGTCAAGATGTTTCGTCCGCGGGTACTGTCCTAAGACGGGTCGCGCCGAAGCGGAAAGCCGCTTCGCGTTTCCGTAGATCAGAGATCCTCAAGCATGGTCAGCACCCGGTCGGCGCTGCGATCCCAGGAGAAGCGGGCGACATTGTTGCGGCCTCTGCGGCGCAGCTCTTCGCGCAAGGTGTCGTCGCCGGCGATGCGGCGCATGGCGCCGACAAGCTCCTCCGGTTTCGTGGGGTCGAAGTAGAGGGCGGCCGTGCCGGACGCCTCACGCACGGCGGGGATATTGGCAGCCAGCACCGGGCAGCCCTGTGTCATCGCTTCAAGCGGCGGAATGCCGAAGCCTTCATAGAGGCTTGGAAACACGAAGGCGGTGGCGTGCCGTTCCAGCGCCGCGATCTCGGCATCGGTCAGTCGGCCCGGAAACAGCATGCGATCATTCGATTGCGAGCCTTCCGATTTGAAGACGCTCGGCGCCGTTCCGCCGACTACGACCAACTTCTGCTCGGAATCGCCGAGGGCTTCGAAGGCGCGGATGGCGAAATCGAGATTCTTGTTCGGCTTCATCGTGCCGACCAGCAGGAAGAAGGCATTCGATTTCAGGCCGAGGCGTTCGATGATGGTTTCGTCCGGCTTGATGGCGGCGAAATGATCGACTGCGTTATAGACGACGTCGATGCCATCGGAGGGAACGTGGAAGACCGAGGCCAGCTCCCGGCGAGAGAACTCCGAGACGGTGCCGATCTTTGCGGTGCGCGTGAGTATGGAGCCGAGGGCGCCGTGCAGCAGGCGGTAGCTGCGCTTGAAGGATTCCGGGTGGCGGAAAATGGTGACGTCGTGGATTACCACGGCCTGGCGGCGATGCAGCAGCGGTCCGCTGCCGCCGAAGCCGATGAGCCGGCCGCCGCGCGAATGCGCCAGCAGCGCCGTCTGTTCCCAAACGTGGCCGGGCCCCGAGCTGAAGGCGTCGATCTCGATGGCGGAAAGTCCGAGGTCGACCGGTGTATCGCGCGGCACGGCCAGCCGCCATGTCAGGCCCTTCAGCGCTGCGGGGATGGCGCCGGCTGCGATCTTGCGATCAAGCGCCAGCGTCAGTTCACGGGCAAAACGCTGTACACCGGAGAGGGGCTGCCCCAGGAAACGGCCATTGATGGTAATCGACTGCACGGACGTCATTCCCAATATCTTTGGTATTGAGGATAGTCTGCACGATTTTCTTTAGAGAAGGCTTAGTCCGATAGTTGCGATTTTAAGCAAGTGCCTGTTCGCTGGTGATAACGGCGACGCCGCGCGTGCGCATCTCGGCGATGGCCGCTTGCACGCCTGCCGGATCAATACCGCGGCTGCCGTCCTCGATGAAGCGGACCGTGACCCCAGGTAGCATTTCTACGGCATCGAGCGCCGAGAACTTGACGCAATAGTCGGTCGCCAGCCCGCAGAGATCGAGCTCGGTGATGCCTTCGGAGCGCAACTGCGCCGCAAGTCCGGTGAGGGCGGCCTGATCGTTGTCGCGGAAAGCGGAGTAGCTGTCGACGGCGGAGTTCTGGCCCTTCTGCTGGATGAAGTCGATGCCGTCGACATGGAGCGCAGGGTGCAGTTCGGCATCATGGGTGCCCTGGACGCAATGGTCCGGCCACATCATCTGTGGCTTGCCGGATAGCATGCCCATTTCGAAGGGTTTCTTGCCGGGATGGGCGGAGGCGAAACTGCCGTGGCCGGCGGGATGCCAGTCCTGGGATGCGACCACGAGATCGTAGTTCCCGCTGTCGATCAGGCTGTTGGCAACAGGGACGACGTCGTCGCCGTCGGGTACCGGCAAATGACCGCCGTGGCAGAAACCGTTCTGGATGTCGATCAGCAGCAGCGCCTTCATGTCCCGTCCTTCCGTATTCGATTGCGCAGCACGATGCCAAGCGCAGTGCACGGGATCAAGCCTATTGCGCCCCGCTTTCACAGGTAGAGAGGCGCAATGGTTTTCGAAGCATTACCGCATCCTGTGGCCCTTGAGGCCATAGAAGGCGATGTAGACGTAGCAGATGATCGGCATCAGGAAGGCGAGATGAATGCCGATGGTATCGGCAAGTGTGCCCTGGATGACGGGAAGGATCGCGCCGCCGACGATGGCGAGGCAGAGAATGCCCGATCCCTGGCTGGTATATTTGCCGAGACCGTGCAGCGCCAGGCTGAAGATGGTTGGAAACATGATCGAGTTGAAGAGGCCGATCGCCAGTACCGACCACATGGCGACATGGCCGGTCGACAGAACGGTGACGATCAGGAGGATAGCAGCAATCGCGGCGTTGAAAGCGAGCGCCTTGCCGTCATCGACATACCGCATGACAACCGAGCCGATGAACCGCCCGATCATGGCGCCGCCCCAGAAATAGGAGACATAGTGCGCCGCATCGGCCTGCGAGAGATTGGCGATGTCGGGTTGGCTCAGAAAATTGACGAGAAAGCTGCCGACGCTGACTTCCGCGCCGACATAGACGAAGATGCCGACCGCGCCGAGCACGAGATGGCGATATTGCCAGGCCGAGCCGCCCTCATGCGCGACATCGATGGCGTCTTCCTCCACATGCGGAAGCTTCAGCGCGGCAAAGATTGCGGCAAGCACGAGCAGTACGACGGTGAGGAGCAGATAGGGGAATTTCACCGCACTCGCTTCGGCCATATGGATCGCATCGAGCTGCGCCGGAGTTGCATTGTCAGCGCTGGCGGTGACCGCCGAGAGGATGAGCAATGCGCCGAACCAGGGGGCAAGCGTAGTCCCGAGCGAGTTGAAGGCCTGGGTGAGGTTCAGTCGGCTTGCCGCGGTATCCGGGGCGCCGAGCGCGGTGACATAGGGGTTGGCGGCGACCTGCAGGATGGTGATGCCGGTTGCTAGCACAAAAAGCGCGCCCAGGAAGAGGATATAGAGCTGCATGCTGGCAGCGGGAATGAACAGTATGCAGCCGATTGCCGAGATCGCCAGTCCGACGACGATGCCCCATTTATAGCTGATGCGCTTCACCAGCTCGCCGGCCGGCAGCGATACGATGAAATAAGCTCCGAAAAAGCAGAGCTGGATCAGCATCGACTGGGTGTAGTTTAGCGAAAAAACATTCCGGAGATGCGGCACCAGGATGTCGTTGAGCGATGTGATGAAACCCCACATGAAAAAGAGTGAGGTCAGCGCTACGAGCGCGAATTGGTAATTGCCCTGTCCCTGGTGCTGTGACGCACTGGAGCTTGCGGGCGCAGAGCCGGTTGCTATGCCTGCCACTTTTTTATCCTCAAGTTTAGGTTTTGCCAGACGAGAGTAGGGCACTCTCTAATATGCTCTTAATTGGCGAGCTGGCAACGGCTGGCCGGGAAATCGCGAGGAGCGCGGTGACTCGAAGCCGCAAAAGGAGATATAGGCGATTGGTCCGAGATTGATAGCATGCTAGCGATGCGGATTCTGCAATGCCGGGATGCGGTGAGCGGGACGCCTGGGCGGTGAAGCCGCACCGATGCGAGTTTCATGGAAATCATTGCGTTCAGGTTGCGGCGTTGAGCATTGCCGGCGGAGATTCACCGCCGCCGCACACTTGTTATCCGCGTACGGTCGCAGAACTCCTGGTGCCTTCCAAGGCAGCTTTCAGGAAGCTGCAACTTGCCGTCGCCGGCATGTTTATTCCCGCTCGGCAAAACGAGCACTGAGATGATAGGTTGCCGGAACGTGTCCGCGTTTCGGGGGGAATTTCGTGCACTGGTCTAAACCTCTAAGACTGCATCTTGGCGTCTTGGTCGTGGCGTCTCTGCTTTGCACGTCGGCGCCGATCATCTGGCTGGCCTTCCTCCATGGACGCGATGCTGCGGTGCAGGCCGGGACGCAGCAGATGCGCCAGATGAGCCTGCGTCTGATCGAGGGATACCGCAACACGCTGCAGGGAGGTACCGAGGCGATCGCGCTCGCCTCGACCCTGCCGCAGCTCATTTCTCCGCCGCCGCAGGATCTGGAGGCGAAGCAGGAATTCTTTCTCGAAATTCTGCGAAGCGTTCCCGACGCGACGAGCGTCTATGCCGGATATCCTGATGGGTCCTACCTGCAGGTGATCAGCGCAGCCAGGGATTATGTTCGCGAAGCTCTCTCGGTGCCGGATGGCACGGCATTTGCGGTCCGAACGATCGCACAGAGACAAACGCTGAACCCGACATCGACGCTTCGGTTTCTCGACGGCGAGGCGAGACCCATAGGAGAGCGGG
>JAGWJK010000072.1 GCA_028865845.1 Rhizobiaceae bacterium | reverse complement strand
CTATGGTATCGTGCCCACTGAGGGAAGTCATTTGCTTGGCCGTCCTTACACCTTGTCAGTTTTCGGGAAATTGCGGCTCGTCCGAAGCGCTCAGCCGCTCCGCTTCTCATTCTTTTGATGCGGGAAGTTCTGGTAGATCTTCTGGACGAGATCCGGGATGCTCATGCCGGCATCCAGACGCTTGACCCAATCCGCCTCTTTGGCATCGGCCGATTCACAGAGTTCGAGAACTTCGAGAATATGAGCCTGCGGCACGAAGCAGACGCCGGTCTCGTCGGCAACGACGAGATCGCCGGGCGTGACCGACACGCCCATGATATTGACGACGCCGTTGATTTCCTGCGTCGCGCATCGCCACTTGCCGGTGATCGGCGTCACATCCTTGGACCAGATCGGGAAGTTGAGTTTGCGCGAGTGGCCGACATCGCGCACGCCGCCGTCGACGATGGCGCCGGCAAGGCCCTGGCGCGACGCAATCGTCGCCATGATGCCGCCCATGTTCGAAACGTCGGAGATGCCCTGGATCACCAATATGTCGCCTGGTTCGGACTGGTTGATACCCTCGACTTCGCTCATCAGATTGTCGTTTTCACTGACGGCGAGGTGCGGATCGGACGGCTGCGGCGTGTTGCGAACGGTGATCGCGCGGCCGACGATGGTGCGATCGCCGATGGTGGGTCTCAAGAGCGAAGCGCCGACGACGCCACGAATGCCTTTCTCATCAAGGAAATCCGAGATCGTGCCGGTGATGTCGTTGAGTTTCCGGAACCGTTCGATGATCGATGCTTCGATCTTTCTGGGTGTGTTGCCGATGCGGTCATCGGTCAGGAACCCCGCATTGCCCTTGTGTCGCTCGTTCGCCGCCATAAGAATCTCCCGTGAATGCCAAAGTCTTTAAAAAAGCTGAGCTCTCATCAAGGAAGACCAGTTCTGTTCGATATCGTCCAATACAGAATTGCGTGCCGGTCGTTAGCTTTTCCAAATCGATTGGGGTCCGAAGACAACAAGCCGCCAGGCCGGCTGGTGGCAAGATCAACATTCAGTCATCCCGAAATTGATAGGTTTGGCCCATGGATTGCCGGGTGAATGATACCGTCAGGCTATCGTTATCGTCTTAAATCGGTATTAGACCGCCCCGCCGATTGCTCTAGGCTTTTCCATCAACATGTCGGATCGGAACAGCCGGAGGAGGGCAGTCATGATCAGTCGCGACGTCGCCGGCGGCTTTCTGATGATGGCGGTAGGCTTCGCATTTTCATATTTCGGCTGGGCCTATGATGTCGGCACCTTGAGCCAGATGGGGCCGGGATTCATGCCCGTTGTCCTCGGCGGCGTGCTTGCGCTTCTCGGGCTGTTGATCCTGGTCAATGGCGTCGGCGCGTCCGGGATTACAGTCGATATGGCGGCATGGCCAGATTGGCGCGGATTGATCGCAATCATCGCCGGCATGGTGGCTTTCGTGCTGCTCGCCACGAGAGCCGGCCTGATCGTCTCGACCTTCGCCGTAGTGTTCATCTCGGCGCTCGGCGACAGGGGCAATCGCCTTCGGGACGCGCTTCTCCTGGGCGTCGGCGTAACGATCTTCGGCGTCGTCGTCTTCTATTACGGGCTGCAAATTCGGCTGCCGCTGCTACCGGGCTTCCTGCAATGATCACAGCTCTTACAGATCTCGGCCAGGGGTTCGTCGTTGCTCTGCAGCCCTACAATCTGCTGATGTGTTTCTGCGGCATCCTGCTCGGCAATATTGTCGGGGTCTTGCCGGGAATGGGAGTGATGGCAGCGATCTCGATCCTGCTGCCGCTGACCTTCGGCATGAGCCCGGTTGCGGCGATCCTGATGCTCGCCGGCATCTATTACGGCGCGCAATATGGCGGTGCGATCTGCTCCATTCTGCTGAACCTGCCGTGTCATCCGCCGCACGCCGTAACCTGCCTCGATGGCTTTCCGTTGACGCAGCAGGGAAAGGGCGGGACCGCGCTTGGCGTGACGATTATCGCGTCCTTCGTCGGTGCCTCGTTCGGCATTACCGAAATGGTGTTCCTGGCGCCCATTCTCGTGCGGGTCGCGCTCAATTTCGGACCCGCCGAGATCTGCTCGCTGATGCTGCTCGGCCTGATCGCCGGCTCGACCTTGGCCAAGGGGTCTCCGCTGAAGGGCATCGCGATGACCGTGCTCGGCCTGCTTCTCGGCATGATTGGCACTGACGTCAATACCGGCATTTCGCGCTTCGATTTCGGCCTATTGCAGCTCGACAACGGTCTTGAGATCGTCGCCATCGCACTCGGCCTGTTCGGCATCGCCGAGTTCGCCAAGAGCATCAACCGCATGGCGCCCGTGAATACGCGCTATACCAATGTCCGCATGCGCGACATGAAGCCGTCTCGCGCCGAACTGAAGCAGGCCTTCTTGCCGATGATCCGCGGCACGCTGATCGGCAGTCTGTGTTCGCTCATTCCGGGGACAGGGCCGACAATTGCCTCCTTCGTCTCCTATGCCGTGGAAAAGCGCGTCTCGCGGACCCCTGAACGCTTCGGTCACGGCGCAATCGAAGGGGTCGCCTGCCCGGAGGCATCGACGCATTCCTCCGTCCAAGGGGACTTCATTCCGACGATGAGCCTCGGTATTCCCGGCGACAGCGTTATGGCGTTGTTGCTGGGCGCGTTGATCATGGCCGGGATCACGCCCGGCCCGCAATTGGTAACCGAGCACCCCGATATCTTCTGGGGGTTAATCGCAAGCTTCTGGATCGGAAATATCCTTCTGGTGATCCTGAACGTGCCGCTGATCGGGCTCTGGGTGAAGCTGCTGTCGATCCCCTTTCGATTCCTTTATCCCTGCGCGCTCTTCTTCATCTGCGTCGGCGTCTACAGCGCCAATAACGATCTTTTCCAGGTTGGTGAGACGCTCGTTATCGGGCTTGCGGGCTGCCTGCTGTTGTTTCTCGGCTTTCACCCGGCGCCTATACTGCTCGGATTTGTGCTCGGCCCTCGGTTCGAGGAGAATTTCAGGCGTGCGATGCTGGTGTCCTATGGCGATCCAACGATCTTCTTCAGCCCGATCTGCGCTGTCATCCTTGGCCTGTGCGCGCTGCTCGTGGGATTGCAAGTGTTCTTCTGGCTGCGGCGCCTGCGAAACGGCAGACATCCCGATCACGCGAACTTGTTCAGCGATGCCGATGCCGCGTCCTCCGCAGGCCGGCCTATTGTTGAGGTCGAGTAGGCCCGCGTCACGTATGCTCCATATCATCTGGTCTGCAGCCGGCTGTCCGGCTGCTTCGAATAGTCCGAGAAAACGAAAGGTATCACATGTCGACTTGGTTCATTACGGGCTGCTCGACCGGCTTTGGCCGGCAGCTTGCCCAGGAGGTTCTTTCTCGCGGCTGGCAGGCCGTCATTACTTCGCGCAATCCTGCCGACATTGCCGATATCGCCGCCGCCAATGCCGATCGCTGCCTGGCACTTGCGCTCGACGTTACCGACAGGGGCGCTATCGACAATGTCGTGGCCGAGGCAATCAAACGCTTCGGCAAGATCGACGTGCTCGTCAACAATGCCGGCTATGGCTACCGCTCGGCCGTGGAGGAGGGCGAGGAGGAGGAGATCCGTCGCGTCTTCGAAACCAACGTCTTCGGCCTGACTTTCGTGACACAGGCCGTGCTTCCGCACATGCGCGCACGCCGCAGCGGCCACATCGTCAACATCTCGTCCATTGCCGGACGGATGGCGCAGCCGGGTTCGGGTTTTTATGCCGGGACGAAGTTCGCCGTCGAGGGCATCTCGGACGGTTTGCGCAAGGAGGTCGAACCGCTTGGCATCCGTGTGATGCTGGTGGAGCCCGGCGGATTTCGGACGGATTTTGCCGGGCGTTCATTGCGGCAATCGAAGGAGCCGATCGCCGATTACGCGGCAACCGCGGGCACCCGCCGCAAGGAAAACAGCAACCAGAATGGCAATCAGCCGGGCGATCCCGTGCGCGCCATCAATGCGATCCTTGACGCGGTCGCCTCGGACACCCCGCCATTTCGCCTGGTGCTTGGACGCGATGCGAGCCGTCGCCTGAAGGAGGAATTGCAGGCCCAGCTTCGCGAATTGGAAACCTGGATGCAGGTGGCGATCGACGCGGATTTCCCGACCTGATCCCGATCGAAACGGGATGGCAAAAGAGGTAGCCGTCAAGGCTGACGGTTGCCTCCTCATCGGGACGAGACAAATAGAAAATGGAGGAGGAGCATGATGAGATCTGGTATGTGGACCGCCGTTCTGGCGGCGGTCATAGCCTTGGGCGCGACCGGCGCCGAGGCACAGTCCGCGTGGCCGACAGGGCCTGTGAAACTGGTGGTTCCGCTGGCTGCCGGCGGTTCGTCGGACATCGCGGCACGGGCGCTTGCCCAGGGCTTGTCGCAGAAATGGAAGCAGCCCGTCGTCGTCGAGAACCGCACGGGCGGATCGACGCTCATTGCGGCGCAATATGTTCTCAGCCAGCCGGCTGACGGCTACACGCTCGATGTTTTCCCGACCACCCATTCGATCAATCCGGGTGTCCGCGCGTCGATGCCCTTTGATACGATGAAGGATTTCGCCTATCCGGCAATGTTCATGGATGCGCCAATGGCGATCCTCGCAAGCCCGAAATTCGCCCCCAATACACTTCCGGAACTGATCGACGAAGCAAAGAAGCATCCCGATCAGCCGTTGCTGTTTGCTTCCCCAGGCGTTGCGAGCGCCGGACATATGGGCGGTGCTCTGCTGGAATCGCTGACCGGCATCAAGCTGCAGCATGTCGCCTACACCGGCAGCGCGACGGCACTTCCCGATGTCCTGTCGGGCCGCGTGCCGCTCTTCATCACGCCGCTGACGGGCCTTACGCAATATATCGACAATGGCCAGCTGAAGCTGATTTCGGTCCTCGGCGCCAACAGGGCGAAAGCCTATCCGAATGTGCCGGCCGCGTCTGAAATCGTTCCCGGTCTGGTCGTGCGGGCCTTTACCGGCATTGCGGTGCGCGCGGGCACGCCGCCCGATATCGTGCAGAAGATTGCCGATGACACGAAGTCCGTAGTCAATTCGCCGGAATATATCCAGGTGAGCAACAGTGCCGGCTTTATTCCGTGGGTGACGGCTCCGCAGGAGACCAACGACATCCTGCAGCACGAGGTCGATCAGTGGAAACAGATCGCCGCCAACCAGAATATTCACGTCAATTGAGGATCCAATGACTGTCGAAACGGAACTTCGCGCGGCCGAAGCTGCGCTCTATGATGCCATGGTGCGCAAGGATGTCGGTGCGCTCGAACGCATGCTGCACAAGGATCTGATCTTCGTGCATTCGACCGCACTCGTCGAAGACCGCCCCACCTATCTCGCAAGTGTCGCCGCTAACAGGTACAAGTACGAGAGCATTGTACCGCGACCGGGCGCCACGATCCGCGTCTACGGCGACTTTGCCCTGATCAGCGGCGAAGTCGACATGAATACGACGCTGCATGTGCAGGTGGTGTTGGGCTGGGTGCGCGAAAACGGCCGCTGGCTGCTTGTTCTCCGGCACGCGGCGAAAATACCGTCTGCATAGGTGTTGCCCGCCGCCGGCTAAGTTCGGTCTGTGGCGGGTCAAACGACCGAGGTCATTCCGCCTTTGTACCCTTCTCGCGTCGATGGCCAGTACCCTAAAGGCCTCTGCAATGCGCAAATTGCCGGGAAACCCCGCGACGCGTCATCGTAAGATCGCGCAACGCAAACTCCCCATTTCATAACGGCCGCGGCGTCCTCATCCGCGAGGAGCAATGGCGTTGGCAAATCGCAATTGCCGGCCATATCCGGTCGATGACGGGAGCTCTTGCGGAGTTCATTTTCTTCGTATATCGCTGCATTTAATGAAACGGCATCATCTGCGCCCGAGCCTCTGCGCTCCTACCCGTGCTCGATAATCTCAAGCCGGTTGGTATCAATTGCTCTATAGAATATCGGCAGATTCTATTTCCACTTTCCTTTTACGACGTAGATTATCCCATGCATCTCCATGGGCATGTTCTCTTGGTGCGAACTTATCTCATCAGGTCTACCGGTAAAACGTCGGTGTATTCCAAGAAATCCTCTTCTTGACCGGAAATAGCCCAGAAATGGGCTCCTGGTTGCTGATGCAAAGACTTGAATGCCCCGATATTAACTGCTTTAAAAGAGTAATTGAGAATCTACTTTGCAAGAGCAAGCGAATTAATCTAATACAACAGATGCATAGGATTAATAAAGTGCTTTTTCATAGTATTATTTCAGAAACGGAGCGTTATTATGGTTAACAAAAAACAATTAATTTTGGCGCTGTCTGCTTCTATAGCTATAAATTTGACGCTGGTAACTGCCGCATGTGCAATGACATTGCAGCAAGCGATCGATAAGACGATGAAGACAAATCCGCAGATCATGCAGGCTGCTCAAGATCGCGAAGCAACCGAGTTTGAGTTGCGTCAGGCAAGAGGGCTTTACTTGCCTTCCGTCGATCTGGAATCAGGTTATGGTCGACGCAGACTGTCCGACTTCACCGCCGGAGCTTTGACGCAGACGCGCGATTACCTCAATCCTGCGGATGTAAGCTTGACCATTACACAGACGCTGTATGACGGTGGCGATCGTAAGGCGCAGACGGACAAGCAAGCGGCTCGTGTCGATGGCGCGTCCTTTCGCGTTCAGCAGCGCTCCGAGGCCCTCGCGCTCGAAGTAACCCAGGATTACCTCGAATACCTGCTGCAGACGGAAATCGTCGCGGCCGCGGAAAAGAACGTCGCCTTCCACAAGCAGATCGTCGGCAACATCGAGGATAGCATCAAGGGCGGTGCGCTCACCGATGCGGATCGCTATCAGGGTCGCGAGCGCCTGCAGGCGGCCAATGCCCGGCTTCAGGAAGCCAAGCAGGAACTGGATGCGACGAAGATCCGTTTCCTCCAGGCTGTCGGTGAGCCGATCAGCAACGCACAGCGCCCGGCCTCCGTGGCGCATTACCTGCCGAAGACGCTGGATGATGCCGTCTTCATCGCGGAGAAGAACAATCCGCAGATTTCCTCGGCCAAGGCCGATGTTAACGCCGCCGACGCCGACGTGCGTGGTTCCAAGTCGAACTTCCTGCCGAAGCTCGATCTCGTCGGCAGCGCTCGTGTCGGCGACGACGTCGACGGCAACAAGGGCAACACCAGTGACGTTCAGGTCGGCGTCGTTGCAAAGTGGAACCTGTATCACGGCGGCATCGATACCGCTCATCAGCAGGAACTGGTCCGCCGCGCTGCCGAACAGCGCTTTGCGTTGAGCCAGAGCTACCGCGAGGTCGATCAATCCGTCCGTTCCGCCTGGAGCGAACGCACCAATCAGGGTGAGTTGGCGCGCATCCTGGATGGACAGGAGAAAACAAACGCCCAGCTCGTGTCGTCCTATCGGGAACAGTTCAAGGTCGGCCAGCGCTCGCTGCTCGATCTGTTGGACGCGCAAAACACCCGCTTCAACACCGAGGTTCTGGCCCAGACGGCGGAAGTCGCCTCACTCTTCGCCGAATACAAGATTCTTGCCGCATCTGGCAGCCTGTTGTCGACCATGAAGCTGAAACCGGTCGACCAGGCAACACCCTATGCCCGGGACCAGTTCGCCGTATCGTCCAACACGGCGGATCCCGGCTATACAAAATACGACTCGCACCAGAAACCCGGCATGCCGATGGATCTGCTCGAGCCGATTCGTTAATCGTCGCGATTCGAATTGGGTAATATTCCATGTTGAACGTAGCACCTGACGTGTCTGCGAGCGTACCGCTGCAGTCGTTCAAGTCGGCATTTAAATCGGTCGCTGCTTTTTACGGTCGGCCGAACTCGGATACGGTGCTGTTTTCGGGTGTTCCGGACGAGGTTCTGGAAGCCATGGAGCAGGACGACGTGGAGCGCCTGTCGGAACGCGTCGGACTGCAGGTGCTGAAGCACAAAGAACGTGATTGCCGGTTGGGCAATTTTGACTGCCCCGCCATCGTTGCCTTTGCAAATGGCGGCGTGCTTCCCTTGCTCGAAATGGACGAGAACGGCTCCTACGTCATCGACATCGCGCCAAAAGGCGGCATGTCTCTCCGCCTGACGCGGGATGAGCTCGCCGCGCTTGCTCCGCAGTCTGCCTTCGCCTTCACGCTTTTTTATCAGAATGCCTCGGAAGAGGCGCGTGTCGGCCATGCGATGGAAATCGAGAAACGTCACTGGCTGGCAACGACGCTAGTGCCCTATTGGCGCACCTACACCCGCGTCATGCTCGCGGCGCTGTTTATCAATGTCATCGCACTGGCTTCGCCGCTCTTCACCATGAACGTCTACGACCGGGTGCTGCCGAACAAGGCATTTCCAACGCTCTGGGTACTGACGGCTGGGATTTCGCTCGCCTATCTCTTCGACTTCCTGCTGAAGACGGCCCGCGCATCGCTGATCGATTATGCCGGCCGCAAGGCGGATATGCGTCTGTCGCAGCTCATCTTCGACAAGATCCTGAATTCGACGCTGGCCTCCCGCCCCATGTCGACCGGTGAATACGCCAACCGCGTGACGCAATATGAATTCGTGCGGGAATTCTTCACTTCGAACACGATCGGCGTGCTGATCGACAGCTTCTTCGTCATCATTTTTCTGATCGTTATCTACATGATAGCCGACTGGCTGGTTATCATTCCGGCCGTAGCCTTTGTCCTGTCTGTGGTAATCGGCCTCGTGGCGCAGGCGCAGATCGGCAAGCGCATGGCAACGGCGACCAACGAAGCATCGCGCCGCCAGTCGATGCTTGTCGAGACCATTTCGACGATCGAGACATTGAAGAGCCTCAGAGCCGAGGCCACCATGTTGCGCCGCTGGCAGGAGCTAACGAAATATTCGAGCCGCACCAGCGAGGATATCAAGCATATCTCGTCGAACGCCATTAACTTGACGATGCTGCTGCAGCAGATGGTCAGCGTGTTCATCGTCGTGGCGGGTACCTATGAATTCGCCGACGGAAAGATCGCCATGGGCGCAATCGTCGCCACCGTTATGCTGGCGAGCCGCGCGGGCGCACCTTTCGGCCAGATCGCCATGACATTGGCGCGTTTCCGCCAGGCGACGATGTCGTTGCGTATTCTTGATAAGATCATGGAACAGCCCGACGACCGTCCGTCGACGGTCGGCTTCGTCAACAGGCAGATCCGCAGTGGCGGGTTCAGCTTCCAGAATGTGTCTTTCCAATATCCGGGATCGGACCAGTCGGTCATCAACCAGTTGTCCTTTACGGTCACCCCTGGGGAGAAGATCGGAATCATCGGTCGTATCGGTTCGGGCAAAACGACGCTCGGCCGGCTGCTCGACGGGCTTTTTCAGCCAGCCAGCGGCCGCGTCCTGATCGATGGCGTGGATATCCGGCAATATCACATGGCGGAGGTGCGCGCCGCCGTCGCCGTCGCCGGTCAATCGTCGGATCTGTTCTCCGGCACCGTGAAGGAAAACCTGCTGCTTGGCCGAGCCGATGCGAGTGACGAGGAGCTGCTTGCCGTTTCGCGCATGACCGGCGTCGAGGAATTCGTTGCCGTTCATCCGCGCGGCTTCGACATGCCCGTCGGCGAGCGCGGCGCAAATCTCTCGAATGGCCAGAAGCAGGCTTTGACCATCGCTCGCCTGCTGTTGACGCGGCCGAAGATCGTGTTTCTCGATGAACCCTCGGGAGCGATGGATCTGGCGAGCGAGCGGCACCTGATCAACAAGCTGACGCATGCGTTCGGCCCGGAGACGACGCTGATGGTGGCGACGCATCGCCACAGCATGCTGGAGCTGGTCGATCGGCTGATCGTCATCGACAAGGGCCGCATCATTGCCGATGGGCCGAAGAGTGCCGTCATCGAAGCGATGCAGCGCAAGGCGGTGTAATCATGCGGACTCATCGCCACAACATCCACGACAACCCGCCACTGTTCGCCCGCCTCATTCTCGGCATCTGCGCCTTGATGATCACCGCCTTCGTCGCATGGGCGGCCTTGGCTGACATAGACGAGATCGCGCGCGGCGAGGGGAAAGTGATACCGGTATCAAAGACCCAGATCGTGCAATCATCCGAACCCGGTATCGTCCAGCAGATCAACGTCAATCTCGGACAGGTCGTTCACAAGGGCGATCTTCTCGTCCAGCTCGACAATACGACGACGGAATCGACGCTCGGCGAATCGGTCGCCAAGGCCCGCGCGCTTGGTGCCAAAGTCGAGCGCCTCGCCTTGGAAGAGGCAGGCACCTACGACGCGCAATTCGTCTGCCCGGCCGATATTCTCGCCGCCGCCAAGGATGTTTGCGACAACGAGGAAAAGCTCTTCGAGGCCGATCGCGCCGCCTATCAGAACAAGCTCGATGTTCTCGATCAGCGACTGAAGCAGCATCAGAACGAGCTTGATGAAGCCCACGCCAACATAGACCGCCTGACGCAGAATATCGCCGGCGCCCAGAAGCAATATGATCTGCTAAAGCCGCTCGGCGAGAAGAAGCTTGTCGCCCAAACCGAAGTCCTGAAAGTCCAACGAGATCTAGTCGACTTGCAAGGGCAGCTTAAGGTCTATGTCGAAAGTCTCGATCGCTTGCAGGCGGCCGCGAAGGAAGCGACTTTGCAGGAAAGCGACCTCGGATTGCAGCTGCGTCAGCAGGCGTTGACCGACAAAGGCCAGGCATTGTCCGAACTCTCGGTCGTCGATGAGACGATCCGCGGGGCGTCTGATCGGGTCAAGCATACGGATATCCGCTCTCCGGTTGACGGTATCGTCAATACGCTGGAGGTCAATAC